>DNLQ01000193.1 GCA_003488415.1 Ruminococcus sp.
TGCTGCTTGATAAGGCTGCATTCGAGAATAAGGGCTTCAAGCTCGCTGTCGGTCACAATGAAGTCATAGTCCCACACCTTTGCCACCATTGCAGCGACTTTCGGCAGGTGATCGGGGTTCTCACGGAAATAGCTGGTGACACGGTTTTTAAGGTTCTTTGCCTTACCGATGTAAATTATAGCTTTTTCCCTGTTCTTCATTATGTATACTCCGGGAGAGGTCGTCAGCTTTGAAGTTTTTTCCCGGAGATAAGGGAGTCTCGGATTCATGCCTCCTCCTTATTGCCTGTCATAGTATTTCTTTCCGGAATTGGGACGGAAGTATGTGCGGATATATCCGTCCTTGGAAAGCACCACGAATTCATTGGTAGCCTCGATGTAGTATACCATATCGCCGTCCTCAGCCTCAGTCTTGCTGAGTGCGTCAGGGTTGTTAATGACATCGCTTGCACCTTTTTCGTACTCCTGTGCATTTGAGTAGCTGAAATCGTTACTGAACTCGCCGCCGTGCTTTTCCCAGTGCTGGTCAAGGAGCTTCTTGCTGCGGAAGCTGTACTCAACGTATGCAGAGTCATCCCAGTCTGCCCAGCTCTCCGTCACAGCCTCTGTAACGGTCTCGGTATGCTGATTCTTGGGCGCTTTGGTAGTCTTGGGCGGTTTAGTGGATTTAGGGGGCTTTGTAGACTTCGGAGCCTTTGTGGCTTTTTCTGTTTCAGTCTCCGGGACAGCCGTAGTTTTTGCAGGCTTTGTATTCTTAGCGGAGTATACGGTGGTTTTCTCTTCCTTAGCAGCAGTCACGACCTCCAGGATCAGCTCATATCTTTCAGTGGGAGCTATTGTAACGACTTCGATCCCTGGAGAAGCCTCCTCCTGCTGAGTGTGTCTGCTGCCGAGTCCGGACGACATCACAATGACAGTGACTGTCAGTATAATTGCAGCGGCTGCAATAATGGCAGCTGTTTTTTTATTCATAACATGACCTCCGATCGTCCTCTCCGGATACAGCAGCATAAATGCGGATCTGTCAGATCCGGACGCCTGTAAGCAGGCTGGTTTTATCTATTACATTATACTGGATAGATGCCTTTATGTCAAGCAGAACGGCTCTGTTCACCCCGCTTTGTAACCTTTGTAACCCGGCTATGACAACTATGTTCCCGGCAGGTCAGGAACATGAAAGATGTGTGAAAAATAGGCGAAAAACTTGGAAACCCTTGAATTATAAGGCATTTTGTGGTACAATGACAGTGAGCAGATACGCTCATAGGGATCAATAACATGGGGGGATGATCATGAAAGGAAGGTATATCGCTGCTGCTGCGGCCGTACTGGTGTGCGGAGCGGCGTTCATCGGATGTGAGGGAAGGTCTCCCGGAAATGAAGGTCCGGCGCAGGAGACTCCTGCTGCACCTGAGAACGCCGCTCCTATCGATTTTTCAGCAGGATACGTCACCGTGGACGATCCGTCTCAGCCGCCGCTCTATCCGAAAAGCTATTATCCTTCAAGCAGAAGTATAGTGGGAAGGATAAACTGCTGCTTTGATGTGCCGGCAGGATTCCGGAGGACATTTGAGGACGAGAACAGTTATCTGGTGCAGTATTCCGATCCCTCAGGAGTGAATATCATTACTGCCGAGAGCTGGAACGGATATACCTGCGATGAAGTATACAGAGAACTGAAGCATTCTCTTTCCGGGAAGTATTCTGCCGAGAATATGAAGACAGAAGAAAACGTCAAAATAGGAAAGTACGATTACGACGCTCACTGCATAAGTCTGATAAACGACAGCGGGACTATGAAAAAGAACATTATGATATGGGTAATAGACAAGCCTGTGGAGGACGACGAATATGAGCGTGACTCTGACGGCGGATACATATACGTTACAGATGAGAGTACAGGTGAGAAGGTAAAGAAGCTGTCAGCACACTACTGCTTTACCTTTGCAGTTGAGTCTGCCGAGGAGAATACCGAAGGCATGATGAAGACAGCACTCAGCTTTGTGACTACCCGTGAGGACATGGAAAAGGAGGGCATTTACCTTGGATAAAAGAACAAAGAACCGCTGGCTGAGATGGCTCTGGTTCCTTGGCGCTGCAGCCGGAGCTGTGTTCATAACACTGCATCCCGCGGCTTCACCGGCAGTTCCCGGTGAGGCGGTCACTGCTTCTGCTGAGACTCCGCAGCAGGAGAATGATCTTATCCTTGGGGATGTCAACAAGGACGGAGTACTGGACGCTGCCGATGTACTTGCACTACAGAACATATATCTTACAGGCTCAGGGGATCTGACACCCGAAGAACAGCTTGCACTTGCAGACATCAACGGGGACGGAGTCGTGGATACATCCGATACCGGACTGCTCACAGCCTATCTGTCAGACAGCTCCGTAGATGTGGGAAGCGTGTCATTGAGGGACTACGCCGGACGCCTTACGGGCTGACCTGTAAAGGAGACACAGATGAACTTCAAGAGAATGACAGCTTCCCTTACAGTCCTTGCTGCGCTGGCAGGGACGGGCGGCTGCGGAAGGACTGTGGCAGCACAGCGCCCCGAGCCGCACCCTATAGAGGGCAGCGTTGATATAAGTTTCTTTACGGAGGAAAAGGTACCTGAGCCGGAGCCTGAGCTGCCGGCCGATCCTCTTTATGATACGGTGATCGGCGCAAAGAACGGTTCTGCACTTGCAGAACTGAAAAGCGGAAAGTGGGAGCGCACAGAGCTGGGAAACAAATTCCCGCAGCTTGTGGACGGGATCACTGATGATGCCGTTGCAGGTCCCGGCATAAGCTATGAGCTTACCCTTGATACTGACAAGTCTGTGCGTATCCTTGACCTGCTCAGGAACTATACACGAAACGACGGATCAGGCATAGAGGGCTGTGCTATAGTGACTCTTCCCGACGGGACTGTTGAGTCGATAGTTAACAGCGCACCGGATATCCCTGCGGATACTCCGGAGGAGGACATGAAGAAGGCGATCAGGAGCCTTGACTACTTCTCAACTCCCCAGCTTGTCGGAAGTACAGCAAAGATACTTGTCTCAGGCGCAATGCTTTGTACCGGAGCGGAGCAGTACTACTCCGATACCGGTTCCATACACGTATACGACCGCACCTTCCAGAACTGGGATTCAGACCAGTCCGGATACGGCTACGGCATAGACAGAAACCTCTTCGGTACTTCCGACGGAGGTGTATACACCAGCTTCGGAGCATTTGCATTCTCCAGCAATACATATTTTATGAATGCGCTGAGGACTATGGGATACGATACCTTTGCACCGGTATATAATAAGTACTTCGGCTTCAACTCTGACGGTAATCAACTGAAGGGCTATACCCTTACCACAGACTGGGACAAGATAGTACAGCCTGATCTTTCCATGCTCCGTCCCCGTGAGGACGACAGCGAGGAAACTCTCGGAGTACGTGACAGACAGACTGCCATGTTTGCTATCGGTATGTGCAATTCCGACGGCATAGACGAGAGAGTGTCACTGATGTATATGAACGCAGTTACAGGAGCTGTAGCAAGCGGACAGATGCACTCACCGAGGATAAACTCTGCCACTGATGTTCAGACAGTACCGGGTACAGAGCCGCTTCCGGAGGAAGTAAAGAGCGGAATGTGGTCGCTGATGTACGAGGACGCTGTATACTCGAACTGCGGCCCGGCTGAGAACTACGACTTCTACATCAAGACCGGCTCTGCAAGTACCTGGTTTGAGGATGACGGAGAGCTGAAGCCGCTGGAATGCCTTACAATAACAGGCTTCATCGCCCGTGACAGTGAGCCTCTGAAGGTAATAACCCTGTTCATACACAACGGTGCTGATTTTGCCGAATACTATACAGATGACAACGGAGAGACACAGTACTCCATCTACGCCTCCAGCTTTGTGCCGCTCTATCGTGAGATAGCGGGTATAGCTGCGGAATAGGAGATAATCATGCTTTGGACATTATTCTTTGCCCTTGTGATACTTCTTATCCTGGGGGCGCTGGTCTGGGCAAGGGGAATAAAATACCGTCCCGGACTCTATATACATCTCCGCCTGGGCAAGTCCGAGGTGACACCCGTGCTGCGTGATGACGGGAACACCACTTTTGACATAGGCGGAAAGAACGGTGCGTTGCTTCGGGGAGAAAACGGAACGGTACACCTTATCTACGGTGAAGCCGAGGAGGAGCTGCGCTGGCTCAGGGGCTACCGGTACGGAAACGGTTCGGCAAAGCTGAGAGTAGTGGGAACCACAAAGAACAACCGGATGCCCTACCGTCGTTTCGTGATACTTGGTGCAGCGGCAGCAGCAGTGATAGCATTTATCGGCTTCGGATGCTTTAGGCTTCACAGAGTTGGTCAGTTCCTTGACAGGGCACAGCAGGTGCAGGTCATACACTCCGAAACAGCGGACACAGTGAAGGACAAGAATATCACCAGTATGCTTCTTGTGAGGACTGATGACAGCGGCATTCCTGATATGATAAAGGTACTCAGTTTCAACCGGCGCAGCAAGACCGTAAAGCTGATCTCACTGCTGGGCGATACTCAGGTGGAGTGCGGCGGAAGGCTTTGCCGGCTCTGCGAGATCTCCGCACAGGACGCCGCTTCGGTTGTGGAGAAGAATTTTGCCATAGCCGTTGACGAGGTCCTGACCGTTGACCGCAGCAGCTTCGTGAAGGCGGTTGACAGTGCAGCCGGTGTCAGAGTGGAGCTGAGCGGTGCTGACGCTGATAAGGTCAATGCCATGCTCCGGGAGCTGTACGGAGAGGATTGCACTCTTCTTGATACCCAGCGCCGTTTTCCTGCTCCGGAGGATACTGCAAGGATACGCCTTGACGGAAAGCAGGCATTGTGCTACACACTGATATATGACAGCGATGATATGATACACAGAGATCGTCTTCTTACAAAGCGTCAGGACAGTGTACTGACTGCACTTGCGGGTTCCGGCGGACTGAAAAGATTCCTGCTTCACACAGCAAGTTTTTCTGAATGTGCAGACGGTATGTCAACAAGCATAGGTCTTGGCGACCTTATGAAGCTGGGCTTTGATACAGCGTCCTACTGGCGTGACTACCGTGATTCATACCGCAGCACAGGAAGCATAATGCTCCCTGCAAGCTGTCAGGAGATATACTCTGACGACGGCACACGCACTCTCTACACCTATCCGGCACAGCTCCGTCAGGCAGTTATCCGGATACTATGCTATGATATGAAGGGGTGATAGGATGACTGAAAAGAAACTGATGAATAAAGCAGTTTCGGGGGCGCACGATCTTCGTTCCGATCTGCTGTGGGCATTGAAGCAGTTCAAGTACCTTGTGTACTTTTTTGCGCCTGAGGTCATTCTTTCAGTGACCTCGGTAATATACTTTGCACGCAACTCACTGCTGTCCTCTCCGCTCTACATAGCGGTATTCGCATTGTTCCTGCTGATAGGCATCGTTGTAAAGGCAGCAGCTCTCAGCTATGGAACGGGACTTACCGGGGACAGTCTCACACTTGCGGTCATAGCCTTCTTCACCGCAATGACTGAGCTTGGAGTATTTTTCCAGCTTTACATACGTACTCTCACGAATAACGAGATCAAGAAGCTGGTGATACTGGCATCCGGTGCGGCACTGCTGTGTGCTGTACTTGTATTCAGGGCTTTGCCTGCACTTCACGGAAAGCTCACTGAGGCAGAGCCGGTGAAGAAGGTAACAGGCAGACTGAAGGCATCAAGAGAGAGAGATCCGGGCTGGTACTGGTTCAGTACAGGTATGCTTCTCCTTTTTGCCGGAGTATTCATGCTTGGCATATCCGCAACAGTCTTCCGCAGCCGCTTTGGTATGCAGCTCAAGCTCATAGAGACCGCCAAGTTCGTGGCTGTACTCAGTATAGCCGCACTGGAGACAGCTCCGAAGAAGAACAGCCGGGGAGCTGCAAGATTCGTTCTCTGCAATCCGGCATTCGTTGTAATGGTCCTTACAATGGGAGCGCTGCTGCTGACCGGAGAGTTCGGAACTCTGATGATACTTCTGTTATTCCTGGAGATAAGTCTGCTGCTCACACGACGTTTCAGGCTTGCGGCAGGCATTGCAGCGGCAGCCTTCCTGGGAGGTCTCTGCATATACCTTCTTGCACCGGAGAACAGTCATGTATATCAGAGACTTTTCAATATCACTGCACTTGAGCAGGTGAACCTCGTCCGTGAGGAGCTTTCCGAAAGGACATACATATGGCCCAATCCCAACCGCTATGATGTGTACATCGGCGGAGAGCTTGCCACACGCTGCGAGGACTTCAGCTTTCTTAATATGCTTACGGTATTCGGCAAGCTGGCAGCAGTCATCATACTTGCAGCCTACCTTGCCCTGACACTGATACCAGCCGTGCGGCTGAGCGGCAGCAGAGGGAGCAGCTTTACAGCATCCGCAGGATTCTACGGAGTTGTGATGCTCCTCAGCTCCTGTACCGTACACTGTATGGCAAATGTGGCAGCTTACTTCTTTACCGGAGTCGGACTGCCCTTTGTCAGTGACGGCATAACGAATCTTATCTACTCAGTAATCTACCTCTGTCTGACGGCTCTGTCGCTGAGCCGCCGAAAGGAGAACATCTATGAGACCGATCAGGAAGCCGGAGCTGTCCTCAGTTAAGAGAAAGCTCCGCACCTCGCCGGAGGCAGCTGCTGCAATGGCAATAGGTGCAGCGATATTCTGCTTCACGGCTTACTACAGCTTCTTTCCGAAAGCTCCGGAGTACACAGTCTCCGGGACTGAGAGCTGGTCAGATGACAGCGCAGTCTCAGAGGCATTAGCCGCAATGAGCCTTGCCCGGAACAACCTCCGCAGTGAGCATTATTCCGCTAAGCTGTCAGGTTCAGAGTACAGCTATTTCCCAAGCCGCAGCGGTATCTATGACCATTCCGGTCAGCTGTGCTATGACAGCAGTACAGCGGTGAACGAGATAAGCGCCATGTCCTCAGCCCGGAGCAGAGCCATGCTCTGCCGGTACCTCTACGGAGACGTGGATGCAGGCGGACTTGTGGGCTATCTGCGCTACGGCACAGCCGGAGGAAGTGAAGGCTGTTCAGTTACGCTGACTCTCCGTCCTCAGCTTGAGGAGAGCCTGTATATGCTGCTGAAGTACAACGGCATCCCCGGGGGATGTATAGTACAGGATGTTGATACCGGAGTGATCGAGGCGCTTACCGCAACAAGCACTGCCGGCATCGACCGTGAGATCACCGGATGCACCCAGTTTGAGGCGAACATCAGCGGAGAAGTATATCAGAAGCTGGGAGCATCCGCAGAAGAAGCGTCAAGCGCCTTCGGCTACCGCAGCAGCTTCACCGAGGTGCATGACAAAGAGAAGGGTGAGCTGATCTCCGGCTACACCTTCCTCACAGATTTCGGACTTCTCTCCGAGCGTCCGGATGATACAGGAGAGCCTGTGCCAAAGGATCAGGCTCTTGCAGCACCGATGGAAAAGGGATCCATAAGTCCCCTCCACCTTTGCAGCACCGTTCAGCGGATATGGTCAGGAAAGGACAGTATGCCGCTGCTTACGGAATCAGTAAGGGACAGTGCCGGAAATGCTCTGGAGCTGCCGTCAGTTACCCCCTCAGAGCTGCCACAGGAGCTTCTTGACAGATGCAGGGCAGCATTCACCCCGGCAGATACGGAAACAGCGAAGGTAAGCATCATAAAGAACAGCGGCGAGGGAGTAAAGTACGCTGCCGGAGTCGTTGAGACTCAGGACGGAAGGAAAAAGGCTTTTGTTATCTACAGTCAGGAGGACAGCAGGATCACACTGCTCACTCCCTGCATAGCCTATTTTATTGAACACTCAGAGGAGGCATAACAATGGCAAAAAAGAAAAAGGAGAAGCGTACAGGCACATTCATTACCGTGCTTGTGATGCTCCTTGTCACCACAGCCGCAGTACTTTTTGCGATATGCAATGCAGCACTGTCTACAGGCTTTTTTACAGCGAACTACACCTTCAGCAGCCTGCTGCAAAGCATATTTGACAGGGATGCAGCAGCAGACAAGGCGCTCTTTACGATGATAAACCACGAGGATCCGCGTTATCCCGATGTATATTCGGCATTCAGGACGGCTGCATTCAGGAATCTGTTCTATATGACAGCATTTCTGGTGGCAGCACTGCTGGTATATGTACTCATAACGCTGATCTACCGCTGGGCTGAGTCTGTATCTGCAAAGCGCAAGCCGCCTCAGAAAGAGCAGTCCAGACCTCAGCAGCAGGTATACCAGAACCCTGCTCCCGCAGCACAGCCATACCAGCCGGTATCTCCCTATGCACCGTCTCAGGGCTATAATGCGGGCTATACACCCGGATACAATACAGGCTATGCTCCCGGAGGATATGTTCCCCCGGCACCCATGCCGCAGAATACTGCCGCAGCACCGCCTCCGGCAGCAGCACCGTCAGCTCCCGAGACAGTAGCTTCCGGAGCGTCAGGCTCTCGTGGTGCAAAGACCATGAAGCTCAGACGTGATGCCATTGCCGAGCGTGCCGCAGCCGCAGCCGTTCCTCCCGAGCCGGTACAGCCCGAGCCTGAGGTCACAGGAATAGCTGCATTCCTCAGAAACGCAGCTATCATCGTCTACACTGACATTAAGGAAAACGGAAAGACAGTACGCTACTTCATGGCAAGCACAGTACCTGATACAGAGTGCAGGGAGTTCCAGAACGATAAGGTGCGGCAGTTCATGCAGTTCAGCCGCCGTAATGCGGTATTCATTGCCGGAGACGGAAGCGGAAGGCTGCGTACAGATCTCAGGCTGCCAAAGAACCTGAGACTCCAGTACAGCGAGGAAGATGAGGTCTTCCAGCTTGCCTGCGGAGAGCGTGCGATAAGCTCTGACGACACCGCAGCTGTGCAGTCTGTTGATCTTGTACACTACGACGAGAATGAAGCCTACCGTGAGAAGTACGTCCGTGATGTGACCATGTATGAACGTGACTATCACGTTGAGATAGCATACTGAGGAAGGAGATATTTATGATATACTGCCCTTACTGCAATGACGACAGGGAAGGACTGCGCTTTGCACTTACCCGTGATGATCTTCTTCTGATGTTCAACGAGGAGGAGCTTGCTGCACGCAAGGAGTACCTTATAGATCCGGTAATATTCGGAGAGGACGGAACTCTGAAAAAGTACGGCATCGACGCAGCTGCTGACGACTGCCTGAGAGTTCTTTTCCGTCACGGCGAGATACCGGATATACTCCGTGACAGGATAAGAATGGAACCTGCATCATCAGGCTCTCACGGTCACGTTTCAGTTGACGGCTATACCGCTGAGATCATCAGCAAGGGAGGAAAGCCCACTCCCCTGACCACCGTAGCCTGCGGCAACTG
>DNLQ01000099.1 GCA_003488415.1 Ruminococcus sp.
GGCTGCCTTTACTTCTTGTCCGGATCCGTCAGATAAACGGCTATCGCACGGGTGGTCTGACTGTCAGGGTTAGTGTTGTTTGGTAGCCGGTGGTATTGCGTCGGAGCGGTGCGCCTGGTTACTGAGATAGGATCTGATCGAAGGGCAGGATAATACAGAGCTGTTATCGGGAACTAACATCCGCAATAAATAAAAATAAAAATCTTTTTGAAAAAGGTAGAAATTTCCTGAAGACTATGTTATAATTAATTTTGATTGGAGTTTTTTTCCGTAATTTGCCGCTTGTCCTGCAAAAGGGCAAATTACGGAGAAAAACGCAATGCTTACCTGCAAGTATGCAGGTTTAAAATATACACAAGGAGGAGCGTACATGAAAAAAGTACAGCTTACAGAGACCATCCTTCGTGACGCAAATCAGTCACTGATGGCTACACGTCTGCCCTACGCCGACTACGAGGGTATCCTCGCTGATATGGATAAGGCTGGCTACTATTCCGTTGAGTGCTGGGGCGGAGCTACCTTCGACTCCTGTCTTCGTTACCTCAACGAGGATCCCTGGGAGAGACTCCGCGGACTCAGAAAGAATCTCCCCAACACAAGACTCCAGATGCTCCTGAGAGGTCAGAACCTCCTGGGATATAAGCACTATCACGATGACGTGGTAGAGAAGTTCATCGAGCTCTCTATCAAGAACGGTATCGACGTTATCCGTATCTTCGACGCTCTCAATGACTTCCGCAACATCGGGACTGCTCTTGAGTCTGTAAAGAAGTACGCCGGTGAGAGAACTATCGCCTCCGGATGTATCTCCTACACACAGAGCCCTGTACATACAGTTGAAAAGTACATCGAGATGTGCAAGGAGCTGAAGACTATGGGATTCGATACTATCTGCCTGAAGGATATGGCAGGCACTATGAGTCCCTTCGAGGCTGAGCACCTTATCAAGGGCATCAAGGACGCTATCGGCGATATGACTCTTATCCTCCATACACACTGCACTACAGGCATGGCTTATATGACTCTCACAAAGGCTATTGAGTCCGGCATAGACGTTATCGACACTGCTACCTCCTGCTTCTCAGGCGGTACTTCCCAGCCTTCTACAGAAACAATGTACTACGCTCTCAAGCAGTACGGCATTGACACAGGTCTCGACGAGGAGATCATCAATAAGGTCAACGACTACTTCAAGCCCATCAAACAGAAGTATATCGACAACGGTCAGCTCAACCCCAAGAGCCTTGCTACCGACGCCCAGGCTCTGGTATACAAGGTGCCCGGCGGTATGCTCTCCAACATGATCGCTAACCTGACCGATATGCACGCTATGGATAAGTTCGATGCCGCTCTGGCTGAGATACCGAAGGTAAGAGCTGATATGGGATATCCTCCGCTGGTAACTCCCCTTTCCCAGATGGTCGGAAATCAGGCTGTTACCAATGTTCTGGTGGGCGAGAGATACAAGAATATCTCCAAGGAGATAAAGAACTACATCAAGGGCGAGTACGGCAATCCGCCTGCTCCTATAGCTCAGGAACTGGTTGACAAGGTGCTGGAGGGCAATCCCCCTGTTGACTGCCGTGAAGAGGATCAGAAACGCACAGGTGAGGACTTCACCGCTGCCAGGGAGGCTCTCGGTGATCTCTGCCGCTGCGAGGAGGACGTAATGAGCTATATCTGCTATCCCGATCAGACACTTAAATACCTTGAGAACCGCAAGGCTGCCGAGGAGAACGAGGCTGTCTACACGATCCAGGCTATGGACTGAAGGAGGCTATGATCTATGAATCCTATAGTACTTGCACAGGTCTCTGCAAGCGGTGAGAAAATAGGCATCGGCGACGCTGCTGTAACTGCTATATTCGGTTACTGCGTAGTATTCGTCGGACTTATAATCCTTATGGGCGTTATCACTGCTGTCGGCTCTTACTTCAAGAGCAGGGACGAAAAGGCTGCCGCCGAGCAGAAGGCATCACTGGAGAATATTGCAAAGCAGGTGGAGGCAAATCCGCTTACTGTCGTTCCTGCCGCAGCAAAGACTGCTCCCGGTTCTGCCGGAAAGATAAAGCTCCACAGCGTTCCCGACAAGGAGGCTGCTATGATAATGGCTATCGTTGCAGATGCTATGCACAAGCCCATCAATGAACTCCACTTTATTTCTATCAAGGAGGTAGATTACTAATGAAGTATAAAGTTACTCTTAACGGAAAGACATACGAGGTCGAGGTCGAGCACGGAAAAGCTGTTCTCCTTGACGAATACGAGGCACTTGCTCCTGCACCTGCCGCTGCTCCTGCTCCTGCTGCTCCGGCTGCCGCTGCTGCTCCTGCTCCAGCCGCTCCCGCTGCTCCGGCATCACTGGCTGCCGGCGAGACTGTTACAGCTCCCATGCCCGGTAACATACTCAGAGTTGACGTAAATCAGGGCGATACAGTCAAGGCTGGTCAGATCCTCGTCATCCTTGAGGCTATGAAAATGGAAAACGAGATCGTCGCTCCCAAGGACGGCACTGTTGTTCAGGTCGTTACAAGCAAGGGCTCAGTCGTTGACACAGGCGCTCCTCTGGTCGTTATCGCATAAGGAGGGGCAGCATGGATATTCTTGAAACACTGAAGTCCCTCTGGCTGGATTCCGGTTTCCAGAGCTTCTTCGTTAACGGCGGCTGGAAAAACCTGGTAATGATAATCATTGCCTGCGTTCTTCTCTACATTGGTATCGTCAAGAAGTTCGAGCCTCTCCTGCTGGTGGGAATCGCTTTCGGCTGTCTGCTGGTAAACCTCTCCTACTTCGGTCCGGAATCCTCAGACGCCCTCTATCACATCGACCTCTGGGACAACTTCCTTAACCCGGAGCATCCCGATTATCACAGCTACGGCGCTGTCATGGCTCACGGCGGTCTGCTGGACATCCTCTACATCGGTGTTAAAGCCGGTATCTATCCGTCACTTATCTTTATGGGCGTAGGCGCTATGACCGACTTCGGTCCCCTTATCGCTAACCCCAAGAGCCTCCTGCTCGGAGCTGCCGCTCAGATGGGTGTATTCCTCGCCTTCTTCGGTGCCGTTCTGCTTGGCTTCACAGGTAACCAGGCTGCTTCCATCGGTATCATCGGCGGCGCTGACGGCCCTACAGCTATCTTCCTTACCACAAGACTCGCTCCTGAGCTCCTCGGACCTATCGCTATCGCTGCTTACTCCTATATGGCTCTGATCCCCATGATCCAGCCTCCCCTTATGAAGCTCCTCACCACTGAGAAGGAGCGCAAGGTAAAAATGGAGCAGAACAGAAACGTTACCAAGACAGAGAAGATCGTATTCCCCGTCATCGTTGCTATGTTCGTTATCCTTCTTCTCCCTTCAACTGCTCCCCTCATCGGATGCCTTATGCTCGGCAACCTGTGGAGAGAGTGCGGAGTTACTGAGAGACTTTCTGATACAGTACAGAACGCTCTTATGAACATCGTTACTATCTTCCTCGGTATCTCTGTTGGTGCTACTACAGTTGCTTCACGCTTCCTGTCACTGGAGACTATCAAGATCGTTATCCTCGGACTCGCCGCTTTCTGCTTCTCAACTATCGGCGGACTTCTCGTCGGAAAGCTGATGTATAAGCTCACAGGCGGCAAGGTCAATCCCCTTATCGGTTCTGCCGGAGTTTCAGCAGTTCCGATGGCTGCAAGAGTTTCTCAGATGGAAGGTCAGAAGGCTAACCCCTCCAACTTCCTGCTGATGCACGCTATGGGACCAAACGTTGCAGGCGTTATCGGCTCTGCTATCGCTGCCGGATTCCTTCTTGCAGTTTTCAAGTAAGGCTGTACTGAGGGCAGTCCGCCCCCGGATATCAGATGCTTTTTGCAGCTATAGTGTTATTAATACAGCAATAATATATCTATGACCTGCTCGTCTCTCTCCCCCCGCCTCCGGCGAGGGAAGAGAGACATTTTTAATAACAAGCTGGCATTGTGTTTATTGATATTTAGCTGCCGGAGCAATAAGAACATACATAAGACTATGAAACAGAACAGCAGATGCTCCTCTTTGCGGCATCT
>DNLQ01000083.1 GCA_003488415.1 Ruminococcus sp.
ATGGCTGCCTTTACTTCTTTGTCCGTATCCGTCAGTAAATCGGGCTATCGCACGGGTGGTTTGGCTGTGTGGGTTATGTGGAAATTAGTCGCCGGTGGTCTGGCTGTCGGGGTTAGTGTTGTTTGATCGCCGGTGGGGATGCGGTTGGGGCGGTGCGGAGCGGTCGCCGGTGGGGTTGCGCCGGGACGGTGCGGATTGGTCGCCGGTGGTACTGCTGTTATGGCGGTTTGGTTTGGCTGACAGCGGTTTTACTGTCGGGGAGTGCGGAACAGCGCCGGAGTCCCACAAAAAGAACGCCTTGCAAGTGAAGGCGTTCCATGTTAAACCATGTTTTCGGACTCCACCATAGACCGTGAATCTGTGGGGAGCGCTTTCCGCAGCGGAAGAGTGCCTGTTATTGTGAAGCACCAGCTGTCATTCCTCCGGCGGATAGTAGTAATCCAGCAGCAGGTTCACCATGCGTGAATAGCTTTTGATACCGTCCTCCACGCCGTTGAGCTTCATAGACTTATCAGAAGCTGCCGAGGATACAGAGCTTACAGTATCCGTTGAGATAAGCTCCTTGTCCTCGTTCTCCTCCCAGTAGTTATCCGGCATGAATCTGAACCAGTCGTTGGTCACCTGGGGAGAGATAAGGGCAGTAAGCGGATAGGCAGACTCCACATGGTTGGAGTACACCTGATTGTGGACGTACTCCAGAGCGCATAGACATCCGCCGTACTTCATCTGAGGTTCATCACTCTCCATAGTGGCGACAAAGGAGATGAAGTTTGCCTCGTCCTCCTGCATGAAGCCCTTCAGATGTGAGTACTCGTGGCATATTGTCTCCGGCAGATTCTCCTTTACCATATCATCGTTATAGCTTGCCTCCATAGCAAAGGGCAGGTACATCCCCTGGAGGTTGGACTGGCTCATGAAGTAGGAGAACATTATAGGCTTGGGACGGGGATAATAGCCGGAAAGCTGAGGGTATATCCTTGAAGCCTTTTTCATGGCAGCCTTCGCCTCGCTCACCACGTCTATGGTGAGGACGAACCTGTCATGCTCGTCCCTGGGGACTTCTCCGGCAAGCTGGTTGCACTGGGTTATAAGTTTTCCATACAGGTCGGAAAGCTCCTCGTTGGTATGTACCTTGGACTTGAAATAGCGGTCGGAGAATCTCGTGCAGCCGTAAAGGGTGAAGCAGTTGAGGGACTCGGTGACGGATACGAAAGCCAGTGCCCAGAGTGCTATAGTCAGGGAGGTCTTTGCCACCTTCGTCCGTGACTTCCGGCAGAATATCAGGAGTATTATCATAAGCGGGATGCCGGCTGCCACAAGCACGATGCCGGCAAGTATCATCAGTTCACCCAGTGATATCGGGACAAGTCCGCTGAGGAAGGCGTAAGGAGTGGATATCCAGGGGAAGATATATGCGGCATAGAAGTCCGCAAAGGGCTGTGAAAGTCTTCCGCAGACTGTGAGTACAGCCGAGAAAAGTATCAGTATAATGGGTATAAGGAAACGTTTCTTCATATTTCACCTCACGTTTTTTTCAATTATAACATATTCCTGCCGGGATTTCAATGTTATTTTCCGGAAACTGACCGAAAGGATGTACCGGAGAAAAATACTTGACAAACACAAAATGATAGTGTATAATTAAATTGAGCTAAATCAAATTTAACTCAAATAAGATAATGGAGGTCAGATCTATGGATTACACATATAAGACAAGAATGGTATGCGCTCAGCAGATCAGCTTTCACATCGAGGGGGACGTTATAACCAATATCCGCTTCTACGGCGGCTGCAACGGCAACCTCAAGGCTATCTCAAAGCTGGTGGACGGCTGGACAGTTGAGCAGATCGAGGAAAAGCTCAGGGGAAATACCTGCGGGATGAAGCCTACATCCTGTGCAGACCAGCTCTGCCTTGCAGTACGTGCTGCATACGAGGAGCAGAAGGGAGCATGAAACGTGATCCTCTGAAGCTGAAAGAGCAGATATGCTTTCCCATGTATGCCTGCTCACGGGAGATGATAAAGAAGTACCGTCCGCACCTTGAAGCCATAGGACTGACATACACCCAGTATATCGCAATGATAGTACTGTGGGAGGCGGAAAGTATATCGGTGAAGGAGCTGGGCAGGGAGCTGTTCCTGGATTCGGGCACTCTCACTCCGGTACTGAAAAGCCTTGAATCAAAGGGACTTATCACACGTCACCGGAGCAGCGAGGATGAAAGAGTACTTATAGCGAGTATAACCGACAGCGGTATGGAGCTGCGTGAAAGGGCAGAGGGTATACCTGCAATGGTGTGCGGCTGTGCAAGGCTGTCGCCGGAGGAAAGGGATACGCTGCGGACTCTGCTGAACAAGCTGCTCGGCAGAGCTGAGGAAGAATGACGGCAAATCGCCGCACCTGAGCCGTGAGCCTGCGTATCACGCTGCAATTTATGACCGGATAATACAAAGTCCCGGAGCTTTTCCGCTCCGGGACTCTATCTTTATACAGTTTCTGGAGAAGCCGTTTTATCAGAGCTTCTTTTTCTCGTTCTCGATGATCTTCAGCAGATCGTCTACAGACATTGCAGAAGTATCCT
>DNLQ01000101.1 GCA_003488415.1 Ruminococcus sp.
AGTACGGTCTCGACAAGGACTTCAAGATGAACATTGAGGCTAACCACGCTACTCTTGCTCAGCATACATTCCAGCATGAGCTCAGAGTTGCAAGAGACAACGGTTTCTTCGGCTCCATCGACGCTAACCAGGGTGATCCCCTCCTCGGATGGGATACTGACCAGTTCCCCACTAATATCTATGACGCTGCATTCTGTATGTACGAGGTACTCAAGGCTGGCGGCTTCACAAACGGCGGTCTCAACTTCGACTCCAAGGCTCGCAGAGGTTCATTCACTCCCGAGGACATCTTCCACAGCTACATCGCCGGTATGGATACTTTTGCTCTCGGTCTCCGCATCGCACAGAAGCTGATCGACGACGGAAGAATAGACAAGTTCGTTGATGACAGATACGCTTCATGGAACAGCGGCATCGGTAAGGACATCATCGACGGCAAGGCAACAATGGCAGACCTGGAAAAATATGCTCTTGAAAAGGGTGAGGTCACAGCTTCACTCAGCAGCGGCAGACAGGAAATGCTTGAGGCTATCGTAAATAACATTATGTTCAGCCTCTGATAGAAATAGAACTGCAAAACAGTAATTATGCGTAGAATCCAATGTTAAAGAAAGGGTGGACTTGATCCATGGAGGCATACACAGCTAATTCCGAGCCGGAGTCAGTGACTTCACCGGTTCAGGAACAGCTTCCCGAGTATGAAGGAGGAGAAATGAATTCCGGTGCCGACAAGCATACCGGAAGCCTCCGCAGAAGCTCACAGAGACCTGTCAAAAGTGCAGTAGCGTCACAGATCAAGACGCTGCTCCTGTCTGTAGCCTATGTGTTCTGGCATTTCGGCAACTTCATTCTGATAGAGGATAACAAAGGAGGACTCTTCTTCATCTCCTTCGTGATGATGACTTTTATTTACGGCAAGACCGTTCTGACCAAGTGGTTCAAAAGCATCATCATGGTAGCTATCAGCATACTGATCCAGAACATCGGACAGCTCCTGCTGTGGCCGTCGTTCAAGAATATGTGTGACGGAGAAGTAAGCCACTGGACTTCCCTTGTATATGCGGGATACCACCTGATTATAGCATTGGCAATGGCTGCCTGCGCTGTGATAATGTTCGCATTACTGGAGCGTATCGGCAAACTGCTGGATAAGAAAAGCAGATGATCAATATCATCAAGAGGGACGTTCGGACGCTGCCTTCGGGCGGCTCCGCAGCGTCCCTTTTCTTTAATACCGGAAAGAAAAAAATGATCACCAGGGAAAACTCAGGAAGGAATTAACGTTCAGACATCCTACAGCAGCTGATATAGCGCTGACTGTACTGTTCGCTGTCCTTATGGCAGTATGTGCGGCTCTGTACCGGAACGGAATGACGCTGGCGAAAAATATACCGCTCATCGGCATTATCGTTTTCTATACCTGGCGCATGAACGGCAGATGGAGGGAGTTTCCTATGCTGCTTGCCACGCTGCCAGTGTACATAGGTGCCATGGGTATGTTCTTTCTCGGCGGATCCCTTACCATCCCGGGACATGATGCTCAGGTTAGGATCATTTACATGATAATGAATGTATGTATGAGAACGGTTCTCTTTAATGTCTGCTGCAGCGGATCCTATGAGATCCGTGAAAGGATAACAGATCTAAAACAAAACAAGGAGTGATACTATGTCATATATTATAGGCGTGGACTGCGGTACAAGCGGTACCAAAACAGTCCTCTTTGACGAAAAAGGCAGCGTCATTGCCTCAAAGACCATCGAATACCCCATGTATCAGCCAAAGAACGGCTATGCAGAGCAGGATCCCGCTGACTGGGCAAATGCCATGAAGGAAACTGTCAAGGCAGTCATGGCTATGAGCGGAGTGAAGAAGGAGGACGTGAAGGGTATCGGTATATCCGGTCAGATGCACGGACTCGTTATGCTGGATAAGGATAATAACGTGCTCCGCCCCTCTATCATATGGTGCGATCAGCGTACTGCCGCTGAAGTAGAGGAAATGAACCGCATCGTGGGACGTGACAGGCTGGTGGAGATCACTGCAAACCCTGCCCTCACAGGCTGGACTGCCGCAAAGATACTATGGGTAAAGAATAACGAGCCTGAGATCTACAGCAAGGTGGCTCACATCCTTCTCCCCAAGGACTACCTGAGATTCATACTCACCGGCGAATACGCTACAGAAGTGTCAGATGCCTCCGGTATGCAGCTCCTGGACGTTCCGAACAGAAAATGGTCCGATGAACTGCTCTCTGCCTTCGGTATCGACAAGAGCTGGCTGGGAAAGGTATACGAGTCCTGTGAGGTTACGGGTACTGTAACAAAGACTGTGGCTGCTGAGCTCGGACTCTGCGAGGGTACTATCGTTGTCGGCGGCGCCGGCGACAATGCTGCGGCTGCTGTCGGTACCGGCGTGGTCGAGGACGGAAAGGCATTCACTACTATCGGTACTTCCGGTGTTGTTTTCGCCCATACCTCCGGAATCTCCATTGACAAGAAGGGCAGAGTCCATACCTGCTGTGCTGCCGTTCCGGGTGCATGGCACGTTATGGGCGTGACTCAGGGCGCAGGACTCTCTCTGAAATGGTTCAGAGACAACTTCTGCATGACAGAGAAGGAGACTGCAAAGCTCATGGGTGTGGATGAGTACTACCTGATGGACAAACAGGCAGAGAAAGTACCTGTAGGCGCAAACCGGCTGCTGTACCTGCCTTACCTTATGGGTGAAAGAACTCCCCACCTTGATCCCGATGCAAGAGGAGTTTTCTTCGGTCTCTCAGCTATACATACACGCCGGGATATGCTCCGTGCAGTTCTTGAGGGCGTTACCTATTCGCTCCGTGACTGCGTTGAAGTATTCCGTGAGATGAACGTAAATGTAAGCGATATGATGGCTTGCGGCGGCGGCGGAAGCTCTCCGCTGTGGAGAAGTATGCTTGCCGATCTGTACAACTGTGACGTAAAGACTGCTGCAAGCAAGGAAGGTCCGGCTCTCGGAGCTGCTATACTTGCAAGTGTCGGCGCCGGGATCTATGGCAGCGTTCAGGAAGCTGCCGGAGCTATTGTAAAGACTGATAAGGTACAGGCTCCCGATCCCGCAAACGTGCCGGAGTACGAGAAGTACTACCGGCTCTACAGAGAGATCTATCCTGCACTGAAGGAACAGTTCGCTAAACTGGCTGCTATGTGATGACTGAAGGGCGTACAACAATGTACGCCCTTATTTGTTCCTTCCTGCTTCTGTGAAATATCTTCACAGAATATCCATTGTCAAATGCCATGTGATGTGTTATAATACATCTGATATTAATATACCAAGGAGTAATTGTATGGCTTATGTTGAATTTCAGAACGTAAAAAAGACATATAAGACCGGTGAAGTTGAGATACACGCTCTCCGTGACGCTACCTTCGAGATCGAGAAGGGCGAGTTTTGCGTCATAGTCGGAGCATCAGGTGCCGGAAAGACAACCATACTCAATATACTCGGAGGCATGGATACCCTGTCTGACGGCAGTGCCGTACTGGACGGAGTGGAGATCTCCGCACTTGACAAAAAACAGATGACTGCCTACAGGCGCTATGATGTGGGTTTCGTGTTTCAGTTCTACAACCTTG
>DNLQ01000076.1 GCA_003488415.1 Ruminococcus sp.
AAACTATCAAGGACTACACAAGAAAGATCGCTGTTGAGATGAACGTATGCGGTCTGATGAATATGCAGTACGCTATAGAGGGCGATACAGTATACGTGCTTGAAGCCAATCCCCGTGCTTCAAGAACAGTTCCGCTGGTATCAAAGGTGTGCGATATCAACATGGTGAAGATCGCTACCGACATCATCACAGCCTCACTCACCGGCAGACCTTCTCCCGTTCCGGAGCTGAAGGACAAGATCATCGGTCACTACGGCGTCAAGGAGGCTGTATTCCCCTTCAATATGTTCCAGGAGGTAGATCCCGTACTGGGACCTGAGATGCGCTCCACCGGCGAAGTACTGGGTATCTCACCTTCCTTCGGCGAGGCTTACTACAAGGCTCAGGAGGCAACTCAGACAAGACTTCCCCAGGAGGGTACTGTGCTCCTCAGCGTATGCGACAGAGACAAGCCCGAGCTTGCTGACATCGCAAAGAGCTTCAGCGACCTGGGATTCAACGTTATCGCTACCGGAAAGAGCTATGAGCTTATCAGGGAGGCAGGTATCCCCTGCAAGAAGATCTTCAAGATGTACGAAGGACGTCCCAACATCGCAGACGAGATCGCAAACGGCGAGATACAGCTCATCATCAACACTCCTGCCGGCAAGACCAGCGTACACGATGACAGCTACATCCGTAAGGCTGCCATCAAGCACCGTGTTCCCTACATCACTACTATGGCTGCTGCCAAGGCAAGTGCTGAGGGTATCAGGGCTATCAAGGAGAACAAGCATTTCGGTGTAAAGAGCCTCCAGGCTCACCACGCCGACATCAAGGTCATCGACTGATCTCACCGGACTATCCCGGACAGCATATAAAGAAATTCAGCCCCGAAGCGGTCAGACAGGATCGCTCCGGGGCTTTTTCTATGCTCTGATACCCGATAAAAAAGTAATAGCTATGCCGGGACAGCATAGCTAAAAGAAATGAGATAAATATAGAAGGGGAATTGGGGGATTTCTTAATCCTCTTATATTATATCCGTACTTTCTTAAAATAGTCTTAAAAAAATCATACTTCTCTTAAAATTATATTTTTACTAAACTTTACAGATCATCTTGAAACTGCCGCAGCAGTTTCAAGAGCTATCTCCATCATATCACGGAACGAAGTCTGACGCTCCTCGGCTGAGGTGGAAAGTCCTTTAAGGGGACAGTCGGAGACAGTGAGTATCGCAAGGGCATTGCGTCCGGTGCGTGCAGCGTTCATGTACAGTGCCGCAGCCTCCATCTCTATGCCCAGCACTCCCATTTTCTTCCAGTCCGCAAGGCTGTCTGCGTCATCGTAGAAGGTGTCGCTGGAGAATATATTTCCTACGTGGAAGGGAGCTCCATGGGACTTTGCAGCATCGACCGCCGCAGACAGCAGGCTCCATGAAGCGGTGGGAGCGTATGTACCGGGCAGTCTGTACTGTGAGGCAAAGGCGGAGTTCGTGCTTGCGCTCATGCCGATGATAACGTCCCTTAGCTGTACCTCGTCCGCAACTGCTCCGGCAGTACCCACACGGATGATATTCTCCACCCCGTACTCGGTGAAAAGCTCGTAGGAATAAATCCCTATGGAAGGCATTCCCATTCCGCTGCCCTGTACGGATACCGGTATTCCCTTGTAGATGCCGGTGTAGCCCAGCATCCCTCTTACTTCGTTGTAGCACACCGGGGATTCAAGATAGTTCTCAGCTATAAACTTAGCTCTCAGGGGATCTCCCGGCATAAGGACTGTTGCAGCGATATCTCCCTTGTTTGCACTGTTATGTGGTGTTGGCATAATGATTCCTCCTGTATTATCTTTATTCTTATGTCAGTTCAGCTCACAGCAAAGTGTCCCCTGAACCGGACTCTGCAATGACGGTATCAATACGGCAATATCTATGACACGGTTTTGTTTTTCGTATCTCTCCCCCCGCCTCCGGCGGTGGAGAGATACATTTTTTAATAACAAGTCATAGTCAGGACGGTCATCTTCCTCTCCTTGATGCCAGTTTCCTGAACGTATCAAGTATAGCCTGATAGTTGCCGGCGAGAACGACTAAGGTGAGGATGACCTGGTAAAGAATGTAGTTCTTAGGTGCGAAAATGACCATAACGCACATGATGCCCAGTATCACGGTATTGAATATCGACCTCAGGGCATTGAAGCGGAACGGCACATAGTATCTTGCGTCGATGATACGCAGCCAGAAGCATACATAGTAGCTGAGGACCGTAGCTACGGAGGCTCCCTGTATGCCCCACTCGGGTATCAGCAGCCAGTTGAGCAGGAGATTCACCACGCAGGTAACAAGTGCGGTGTAGAATGAATTTTTAGTGTGCTTGGTGGCGTTGTAGATACTTCCCAGGAACTGGTCAAGGGCTGTGTACAGCGCAGCAATGACCAGTACCGGAGTGTAGAGGTACACCATAGCGTACTCCGGGTGATTGACCGTAGATACCAGCAGTGAGCTTACGGGCTTGATAAGGAGTATCAGTCCGGCAGACGCCATGAACAGTACAGACTCGTAGGTGGCGTAGACCTTCTCGTAGAATACGCTCCTGTCCTTTGACTCGTTCTCGGTTATGGCTGACATATTCCACGCCTGAAAGAAGATAGTGGACACCATGGAGATAAGGTTGGGTATGCGGTTGGCAACGCCGTAGAGTCCGGCAGAACCGGCTCCCAGCACCACACGGCTGCTGTGCATATCACGGATGAAGAGTCTGTCCGAAAGACTTGTGATAGTCCACATTACTATAGTAGGCACAAGGGGCATCGCAAAGCGCATCATGGTCTTTGCCATACCCATATCAATGCACTTTGTATCGAAGAAGCGCTTCAGACCTCCCACATTGAAAAGGAACAGTGACGAGCAGAAGTCTGAGAGTATCACCGAGAGCATGAAGCCCTTTACTCCCCAGTGGAGAACTGCAATGAACAGCACATTGAACAGGAGCAGGCTCAGGGTAGCCAGTATTCCGTCAAGGGAGAACAGCTTCACCATGTCCCTTGCACGGACGAACTGCGAGATAAGCATCCGCAGCGTGGACATACAGGTATAGATGACAAGCAGTACGGTATACCCCTCAATGAAGCTCAGCACAGGGATATTCTTCAGCAGGGGGACTATAAGTATCACTCCGATGAAGCCTGTGAAGGTCATGGCTACGGAGGTGGAGAAGACCTTTTTCTTGTCGTAGTGGTGGTCAAGACCGAATCGTATCAGGTATTCCTGCAAACCGAAGGAGAAGATAGGTATCAGGAACAGGGCACAGCTTTCAAGGAGGTCTTTGTCGTTTATATCCGCAGGGCTCATGTGCCTGGTATAGAGCTTCGTAAGAAGAAGCACAAGTATCTTCGAGCCAAAGTTACCGATAGCAAATATGACGGTATTAAAGGCTAACTTTTTATATTTATTCATCTGCTCACTCCCGGAACGTAAAATTTTACACTTAAAGTTATTATACCACATTTCTCACATTTTGTCAGCACTTTATGAAAATTTTCTCTGTCCGGACTTAAACTCCCGGATACCGGGGGACTGTATCTGCGGACTTTTCAACACGATATGCCTTCCGGTGTTGAAAAGTTTCCCGGAGGGGTACAATGTTTTTCCGTTGTACATCTCCTTTTTCCTGCTTTGTTACGGAGATACTCTCTTACCGAACAACAAGGAGGAATACCATGGAAGTTACCGCAAACGGAAAAAACATCCCCACCTGTGCCTTCGGGAACCTCTTTATACAGGGAGAAAAGCTGGCAGATACCATTGCCATCACCGTGGACAGATACCACGACGGCAGGGATCTCAGTCTTTGCAGCTTCTGCATCAGAGGTCTGACCGAGGACGGCTGGGAGGTAAATCAGACTCTTACTCCAACGGCAGACGAGACAAGCATACGCCTTGAGTGGCAGGTCTCGGAGGTCTTTACCGCTAACTCCGGAAAGCTCCGCCTTGAGCTGAGAGCTTCACAGCTCGACAGGGACGACAACGAGATACTGGTCGTCAAATACAATATGCAGCCGGTCACTGTCGCTCCCACTGTTTCAGGCACTAACGGCCCTCTGCCGGAGACTGCGGAACAGGCTGTCAGTCAGATAAACGGCGCTGTGGATACCGGTCTCAGGGAGCTTTCCGACGCTCAGGAGTCCTTCGACCTTGATGAAGTCAAGGCACGCCTTGACGCTATGGACAGCAATATCGCCCTGTTCCTTGCACGTCCGGAGGTCATCCCCATGACTGCTCAGGAGTACGCATCCTCAGTTCACAAGGCAAATTCGCTCTACGTCATAACCGGGGAGGTGTGAACATGGACGGAATAGGAACCTACGGCGATCCCTACATCATAAACACCGTGGAGGAGCTTTACAGCATGGAG
>DNLQ01000236.1 GCA_003488415.1 Ruminococcus sp.
GAGAACGCTGTATGGGCTTTTGACAGCGATTCCGGTATTCTCTACATCTACGGCTCAGGTCCTACCAACGACTACGGCGCAAGAGACAACCTCGCTCCCTGGGCTCAGCCCGACGAGAACGGCAATACTCTCCTCGACAGTATTACAGAGGTGCGCTTCGACAGCCATATCACCTCCGTCGGAAACAACTTCCTCAACGGCGCTGAAAACCTCAGACGCATTGCTCTTCCCGAGGATCTGGTCCGCATCGGTACAAGTGCTTTCAACGGCGCAGGCAGCCTCGAAAGAGTCGTTATCCCCGCTAAGGTCACTGAGATCGGTGCAAGCGCTTTCCAGAAGTGTGATAACCTTAATGCGTTCATCATGGACGGCAGTCTCCCTGAGATCACCGGCGCTGTTATCGCTTCACAGAAAAGGATCACTTCCACTAAGAACCTCACCGTCTACTACCACGCCTCAGATCCTACCTGGGCTGATTTTACTGCATCAGGCGGTTCAAGCCTCGGTTTCCACTCAAGCACCGTTCTGAAAGACCTGGACAAGGAGTCCGTTTCAGATAAGATCATCCTCAAAAATGCTCCCGACAAGATCGCTGTCGGCGATGAAGTACGTGTTGGCGTTGAGCTTGATCCCCGCATCGCTACAGAGTTCATCTGGGAGAGCAGCAGTCCGGATATTATCCAGGTATCCGCAGCAGGCGATATCACAGCCTTCAGTGCAGGCATAGCTTCCATTACTGTACGTGCTGCCGGAGCTGAGGACATTTCCGCCAGCTTCATGGTATCAGCCTCCGACGAGAAAGGCTATTCCTCCCGTCAGCCGGAAAGCCGGATACTCGACGGCGCTGTCAGCAACAATATCTCCAATAACGACTACTCCGCTCCTTTCCCGAATCCCCTTACCTCACACATCATGCAGCGTGAGGACGGAGGTCTTACCATTATCGAGTGCAAGAACACTGGCGGACGTGATGATGCACTTATCCAGGAGTACGATACAGATAACAAGCTGATAAGATCACTGGTCATCGAAAATCCCTTCGACGCTCCCTCTTTCTTCATCGGCTTCTGCGATGCCACCAAGTACAACTTCCTCGTGTTTACACAGAATAACGACGAGGAAGATGACGAAAAGGAAATAATCCGCATCATCCGCTACAACAAGGACTGGACTGAGCCTATGGAGTGCCGCATCAAGGATATCGGCGCTACCAGCGTGGGCTACAAGCAGGCTCGTATGGTCGAAGCAGATAAGTACCTGTACTTCGTTTCCAACCGCCTTGAGTACTTCAGCCTCTATCCCGGCGAGATCGCTCAGCACCAGAGTAACCTGGTTTACGCTATCGACATGGAAACTATGGAGCGTGACGAGGCAGGCATTGCTGCTCTGGTATCTCACAGCTTCAACCAGTTCATCGCCATTGACGATGACTATGTGTATACCGCAGATCACGGTGATATCTCACCACGTTCCATTGTGGAATACCGCTTCAACAACAACGTGAGCTCCACCACTAATCTGCGCTCCGCTACCGCACTTGACATCGTTGTCAAAGGTCACGGTCAGCATCAGAACGATACCGGTGTTTCCATCGGAGGTCTTGAAGCTACAGGCTCAGGATGTATCCTTGTCGGAAACAGCGTTATCCAGTCCCCGGAGACTGAGACCAGCGCTCAGAGAAATATTTTCGTTTCAGTTACCAACAGAGCCTTCACTGACGTAAAACAGGTATGGCTCACTGATTACCCCGAGGGCAGCAGCATCACCCCCAGAACTCCTCAGATCGTTAAGGTCAGCAGCAATGTGTATACCGTGATGTGGGAGGAGAAAAACAACGATACCGGCAGCATCGTCACAAAGTATACGGCGATAGATCAGTACGGCAATCCCCTTACCGAGATAAAAACCACAGACCTGCGGCTCTCCGACTGCCAGCCCATTGTTACCAAGGAAGGCAATGTGGTATGGTACGTCACCGAAAACTCCAAGCCCATTCTCTATCAGGTCAACCCCTACTCCTCTGAGAATATTCAGATCAACGATGTGAAGTATGACTTCGACGAGGAAACAGGTACTCTCGTAGTTTCCGGAAAGGGTATCATCCCCGATCACAGCAAGCCCGAGGACAGACCTTACGAAGAGTACAAGGATCAGATCAAGAAAGTCATTGTTGAGGGCGAGATCTATACCATAGGCGAGAATGCTTTCTCAGAAATGGGCAGCGTTAAGGAAATATATGTAGAGTCAGATACATACGACATCAAAAAGAACGCTTTCAGCGGAAACAAGGAACTGGAGGTGCTGGTTCTCCCGGATAACCTCAACTCCATGGGCAGCGGCGCTCTCACCGGTGACGATAAGCTGGAGCTTGTCGTACTGCCGGATACTATCGAAAATGTTGACCTCGGCGAAATCTACTACAAGCCGTTCACTGACGTTTACTATGAAGGAACTCAGGAAAAGTGGGATGAGCTCACAAAGGATCTCTATGACGAGACCAAGGCTCAGAAGGATATCAAGACAGGCGTAAAGTCCGGTCAGTGCGGAGAGACCGCTTACTGGGTATACGATCCTGAAACCAAGGAGCTTGAGGTTTACGGCAGCGGCGAGATAGATACCAAGCCCGATCAGGAATACAGCTGGAGCAGTCTTGCAGATCAGGTCGAAAGACTGGATCTTCAGGAAGGTATAACAAATATACCGGATAAGGCTTTCGCAGACTTCACCAAGCTGGAGACTGCTGTCATCCCAGATACTGTCGAAAAGATAGGCAGCGGCGCATTTGCCGGCAATACCTCCTCAGATCACATCATCATACCTGATTCCGTAAAGGAAGTTGACAGCAATGCTTTCGGTACGGACTCCAGCATGAATCCCCGTGAGGACTTCACTGTCTACGCTCCCAAGGATTCACCGGCAGAGAAGTATGCCGAGGAAAAAGGAGTCACCTTTACCGAGATAGACGGCAAGTGCGGCGAGGACCTTGCTTACCGCTTCGATGAGGAGACCGGCAAGCTCACTATCGTCGGAACCGGCGATATGTACAACTACAAGCAGGACGAGCTTCCTCCCTGGAACGAATACGCAGATAAGATAACAGAAGTGGAGCTTCCCGACGATATCACCCGTCTCGGCGACTACTCCTTCTGGGGACTTACAAAGCTCGAGGAGATCACTATACCCGAAAGTGTCAAGGAGGTCGGAAGATTTGCTGTCAGCAACGATCCAAGTCTCCGTGACATCAACATAGAGACCACTGACTTTACCGAGGAATTCGGCTCTTTCTTCAACAACTACGGCAGAGAGAGAAATATCAACTTCTCCGGTACTCAGGAGCAGTGGGACAATATGGAACACAATTATTTCAGCGAGGAGACTGACACTATCACAGTGAACTACGTAAAGCCTCCTGAGCCGATAGTTACTACTTCCGGAACCACTGAGCCGGGACAGGAGACAACTACTACAGCTTCCGGTTCCGATGAATCCGGTCAGCAGACAACCTCCGAGGACAACAATCCCGGTAATCCCACCGTGACAACCTCCGAGGGCGATAATCCCGGCACTCCCACTGAGACCA
>DNLQ01000033.1 GCA_003488415.1 Ruminococcus sp.
GAAAACAGTGGAATCACTCCCTAAGATGTGGTATAATTAGTGTTGAATCCGGGAAGCCGGTATCACTATCTTAACGGAGGTTTTTTTATGAGAGCAGTAGTTACTGTTATAGGCAAGGACAACGTGGGCATTCTTCACAAGGTAAGCGGCATCTGTGCCGATATGGGCGCAAATGTCATCGAGGTCACTCAGAGCGTGCTCCAGGATATGTTCGCCATGATTATGCTTGTCGATATTACCGGTATGGATAAGGACTTCTCTGAGCTGGTAGACCGCATGACAGATCTGGGTACTCAGCTCGGTCTTTCCATCCACACCATGCACGAGGATATCTTCAACTCCATGCACACTATCTGAGCCGGCGGCTTAATGAAAGGAATGTACAATGCTTAACGTATATAATATACTTGAGACAATAAGAATGATCCAGGACGAGTGCCTTGATATAAGGACTACCACTATGGGTATCTCCCTCCTGGACTGTATCGACACCGATATAGACAAGGCGTGCAGTAAGGTCTACGAGAAGATCGTTACCCGTGCAGAACGCCTTGTTCCCGTGGGACAGCAGATAGAAAAGGAGTACGGTATCCCGATAATCAATAAGCGTATCTCGGTAACTCCTATCGCTATGCTTGCTGCTGCCTGCCCCGGACAGGATGTAGTTAAGTTCGCAAAAACTCTCCAGAGAGCCGCGGATACCTGCGGTGTAAACTTCATAGGCGGCTACTCCGCCCTGGTACACAAGGGCTTCTCAGCCGGTGACGAGGCTCTGATCCGCTCTATCCCCGAGGCTCTTGCTGTTACCGACAACATCTGCTCCTCTGTCAACATCGGCTCTACCAAGAGCGGTATCAATATGGACGCCGTGAAGCTCATGGGACAGATAGTCAGGGAGACTGCCGAGAGAACTGCCGACCGTGACTGCATCGGTGCGGCAAAGCTGGTGGTATTCTGCAACGCCGTAGAGGATAACCCCTTCATGGCAGGCGCTTTCCACGGTGCAGGCGAGCCTGACTGCGAGATACACGTAGGAGTATCAGGCCCTGGAGTCGTGCGCTCTGCACTGAGCAAGTACCCCGACGCCTCTATCAACGAGCTTGCAGATATCATCAAGAAAACTGCATTCAAGATAACACGTATGGGACAGCTTGTGGGTGCAAGAGCCTCCGAGCTGCTGGGAGTACCCTTCGGCATCGTTGACCTCTCACTCGCTCCCACTCCGGCTATCGGCGACAGCGTTGCTCACATCCTTGAGGAAATGGGACTGGAAATGTGCGGAACTCACGGCACTACAGCCTGCCTTGCTATGCTCAACGACGCCGTAAAGAAGGGCGGAGTCATGGCTTCTTCTACCGTTGGAGGACTCTCCGGCGCATTCATTCCCGTATCCGAGGACGCAGGCATGATAGATGCTGCTGTTGCAGGAGTACTCAGCCTTGAAAAGCTGGAGGCTATGACTGCTGTATGCTCCGTGGGACTGGATATGATAGTTGTCCCCGGAGATATCACCCCTGAAACTATCTCGGCTATCATCGCTGACGAAGCCGCTATCGGCATGGTGAACACCAAGACCACTGCTGTACGTCTTATCCCTGCTATCGGCAAGAAGGAGGGCGAGACTCTCGAATTCGGCGGACTCCTCGGAAGCGGTCCCGTTATGCCTGTAAGGAACCAGTCAGCCGCTAAGTTCATAAACCGGGGCGGACGCATCCCTGCACCTATGCACAGTCTCAAGAACTGACAGCATCTGCCCTCACCTGTAAAATTATGCGAAAGGAGGCGCTCTATGGCACCGGAAAGCGTTACGGTCATGTTCGGAGTAATGGCAGAGGAGATCACTGAGCTGAGAGCCGGTCATATCAACCGCACCTACCTCGTGACCTCCGGGGACGAGAAATACATACTCCAGTCCCTGAATGCTTCTGTGTATACCGAGCCCGGTATCGTGGAGCGCAATATATGCGAGGTCATGCGCTGTTTCCGCAGTGCTGACGACGTGGGAGTACCTGAGTACCTCTCCTGCTCACAGGAAAGTATCCTTGTCCGCTCCGGCAGCGAGATCTGGCGTATGTACCGCTATATCCCCGGAGGTGTCCCGGCTTCACAGGCTCCTGCCTGCGCAGGGTATACCTGCGGCGCTTTCATCCGCACACTCGGCAGCGGCAGTCCTGAGCTTTCTCCCTCTATCGAAGGATTCCACAGCTTCAGCCACCACTTCCGCCAGTTCACCGAGGCAGCGGAGGGGTACGCAATGAACGGGGAGCTTTCCTCCATGACCGCCTTTCTCACAGACATATACAGCCGTATCAGCGGAGTATTCGCAGATCTCCCGGTACGTCCCATACACGGCGACGCAAAGGGTGATAACTTCATCCTTACCGGCAGCGTCCGGGGAGGTACGGCTATAGACCTTGACAACGTGATGTACAGCTATGCCGCTATCGACTACGGCGACCTGATACGCTCCCTTGCCGGTGCAGGCGACCTCTCTGCCGCAGAGCAGGTCACAAGGGGCTTTGCCGCCGGGACAGCCGGTGTGCTTTCACCCGAGGAGGAGGATTCGCTGTATGACGGCGTTATCTACGTTTCGGCAGAGCTTGCAGTCCGCTATCTTACGGACTTCATAAAGGGAGCGGTATTCTTCCGCAGCAAGACTCCGGAACAGTGCCTTGAACGAGCCCGTCAGCTATGCGTTCAGCTAAAGGCATTCGATGCCTGCGCCGATAAATTCCGCTCCATGACGGAGCGCTGTTTCAGAAAGGGATAACTATGACTTTATTACTTCTTGCAGCACTTCTTCCGGCAGCTATCCTTATGATATACATATACCGCAAGGATAAGGTGGAAAAGGAGCCGGTCAAGGTGCTATGGAGACTGTTCCTCTGGGGCGGTGCCACTATCGTTACCGCCTGTATTGCAGAGCTTGCACTGGGAGCTCTGCTCGGTATTTTTTTCAGAGAGGACAGTCTTATCTATATGCTTATCGAGAACTTCCTCATCGTGGCTCTGGCGGAGGAACTGGGAAAGTACATCGTGCTGAAAAAGCGCACCTGGCATTCTCCCCACTTCAACTACACCTTTGACGCAGTTGTGTATGCAGTGTTCGTGGCACTGGGATTTGCTGCATTCGAGAATGTGATATACGTACTCAGCGGCACGCTCTCAACAGCTATCCTGCGTGGACTTACCGCAGTTCCCGGTCACGCCATTGACGGAGTGTTCATGGGCTGCTACTACGGTATCGCAAGGAAATGCCGTGCATCCGGAGATGATGCCGGGGTAAAGGCGAATCTCCGCAAGGCACTGTGGGTACCGGTACTTCTGCACGGATTCTATGATTTCTGTCTGAGTGTTTCCGGAAACTCCGGTATATTCATACTTATATTCCTTGTATTCGAGATTATCGTTACAATAGTCGCTGCAAAGAAGATAAAGAAACTCTCCGTACAGGACGAAGAGATACTTGACTATGTTTAAGGGACTGTTATACACAGTAATGAAACCGCTCTCCATACTGCTTTATGGAGAGCGGTTTTTTGTCGGAAACACTGGGATTCTAAAGGGGGACTTCTTTATCTGCTCCCTGCACCATGATTATTTTCTGCCGGCGACCAATCAACACATTACCCACACAGTAAAACCACCCGTGCGATAGCCGGTTATCTGACGAACCCGGACAAGAGGTAAAAGCTGACAAGTTAGGGTTGT
>DNLQ01000192.1 GCA_003488415.1 Ruminococcus sp.
GATGCCAACGGCGACGGCAAGATCAACGTGGCAGACAGCGTGACTGTTCTCCAGTATATTGCAAACAAGGCTAAGTACCCCATGAACGAACAGCAGATAGAGAACGCTGATATCGACGGTCAGAAGGGTATCTCCGGCGGCGATGCTATCGCTATACAGAGAATTGACGCCGGACTTGACGAATAATCCTACATCAGTGTATAAACGCTCCTACCTGCCGTAAATGTGGGGAAGAGCAAAGCATATAAGGAACAGACAGGAGGTATTACCATGAAGAAAAGAAGATTCTTAGCTGCTGTAATGGCAGCCGCAGTCACATTCACAACAGCTCCGGCATACTCCTTCACATATGCCGCTGACGAAATAACGGCGGCAGAGCAGCGGGCAGGGGACGACTGGTCACAGAGAGGAGAAGGTATCCCCACATCCCTTTCAGAGCTGAGCGATACTGCCGAAACCGATACGGCAGCTCTTGTAATAGATGCAGATACTGATATTTCTGAGCTGACCGGCAGGAGCTGCACTGTCAGGGGACTGAAAAATGACCTCACCATAGACGCAGACGGCAATGACATCATCGTGTACCTTGACCGGGCAGTCATCGGACATACTATCTATGTAAGGGCTGAACAGGGCAGCGTCACCTTCTTCATGAACGGCAATGTGGAGTTCACCGGCGATAGCAACAAGGGAGTCATCTGGACAGAAGCCCTTCCCGGCGAGGGAGAGGAGTACGGAATAGTGACCGGGGATTCGGATATCCCCATAACATTCTATGTTAACCCTGCCGATACAAGAGTCACCCTCTCCGGAGACAAGACTCTCTGCGGAAAGATACTCATGCCGTACAATACCCTTGATATAGAGGGGGAAGGTGCGATAGAGGTGGAGTACGTTTCAGCTGAGACTATCTACTACTCCGATGCCCGGCACGGCGACGTGATAAAGCCCAATGTGATAGGCTCAGCCTACGTGTACGAGCCGATACCCGATAACGAGCGCTTCGTGGTGGCGTACTGCGGCGGCGAGAGAAATAACCTCGGTCCTGTTGACTACAGCAGTCATCCTCAGCGTGAACCGGTAAAGAAGGACTACCAGGATATTATCGACGGCGGCATCTGCTACAGAATATACGAGAGCGGCATCGCTGTTGTGACGGGAGCTGAAGCCGGTCTTGCCGGAAAGCTGGATATACCGGAATATGTCGCTCCGGCAGAAACTATATACATGGACGGCGAAGGTTCTCCCTTCACCGCCAGAATAACAAGATATAAGGTCACGGCGATAGAGCATAACGCTTTTGCAGGCAACAGCGGGATAACCTCCGTCACCATGCCGGAGGGACTTGTAAGGATAGGCAGCTGGGCTTTCGCTGAGTGCAGCGAGCTTTCGGATATCAGCATCCCCTCTTCCGTCAGTGAGATAGGAGCAGGCGCTTTCGCATTCACAAAGTGGCTGGAGGAGCAGAAGAAGAAGTCCCCGTTCGCAGTGGTGAACGGCATACTCATCGACGGTACTGCCGCATCCGGAAAAGTTATCCTCCCGGCAGGCATAACAGCTATAGGCGACTATGCCTTCAGCCTCTGCAAGGGCATCACAGAGGTACAGATACCCTACGGAGTTGAGTCCATAGGAGAGGGAGCATTCGAGGAGTGCAGACGCCTTGACAGGGTGTATCTTCCTGCCAGCGTCAAGACCATAGGAAAGAACGCCTTCAACATAAAGAACGATACAGGATACATTGAGTGGGTGGATTACGGCAGTACAGCGGCTAAGTGGAAGAATATCGACATAGCCGCCGGAAATACAGCTCTCACTATCCCGATAGATGATCCCGGTTCTGTTGTCCACAAGGATGTCTTTGAGGACGAGTACCTTGACTACGGCGGAAATACCTACAGGTACGCCGGAGACCATATGGAGCTGGTATACGTCAGACCTACGATCGAGGGCAGGGTAGAGATCCCGGAGAAGGTGGAGTTCGCAAACTACCCGGACTATAAGGAAGTAAACGGGATAACTGAGGACTCACTGCCGGTAACAAAGATCTTAGCCCTCCACGAGTACGGACTGGTGAAGAAAGGTCTTGAAGAGCGAAGCGCATTCCAGGACTGCCGCTGGGTGACTGAGGTATACATCCCGGAGAGCGTGGACGAGGTGAGCGTAAGTGCATTCGGCGGATGCGATATGCTGGAAACTGTCATCTACGGCGGTACAGAGGAAAGGTGGCTGAAGGAGACCTATGCCATACCCGACTTCCCCGACAGCGTGAAGATGAGCTTTGACGGCGGAGATACAGAAAAGGACAATGGCAGTTTCCGGGGCGACGCAAACGGCGATAAGAAGGTAAATGTTGCCGACGCTGTTGCCGTGCTCCAGTACGTTGCAAACAAACAGAAGTACCCTCTGAACGAGGATGCACTGTACCTTGCTGATGTGGACGGTCAGGAGGGCATCACCGGAGGAGATGCGATCATGATACAACAGGCAGATGCCGGGATAATAAAGCTATGAGGAATAAGACGAAAATAAGCAGATATGCCGCAGCCGCAATGGCTGCGGCTATAGCTGTTTCAGCGGCAGATATAATGACCGCTGATGCGCTGAGATACAGGATAGAGGAGCTTGCCTATGAGACTCTTGACCGGGACAGCTTCCTCACACTTACAGAGTGTTCTAAGGACGCATCCGGAAAAATAGTCGTACCGGATAATATAAACGGCAGAACGGTAGGCGCAGCGGCTGAGGAGGTGTTCTCACACTGCGGCAGTATAGAAAAAGTGTACCTGCCGGACTCCATGACCGAAGTGGGCAGAGGTGCGTTCAGCTACTGCTGCGGACTGAAAACCGCTGCTCTGCCAGCCGGACTTGAAGTCATAGAAGGTGCCATGTTTTCATACTGCCAGGAGCTTAAAGAGGTCAGTATGCCCTCTGCTCTTACGGAGATAGAAAGCTCGGCATTCTTCAACTGTTCATCCCTTGCGTCAGTGTCGATACCCGTGGGAGTCACAGAGATAGGAAGTGCCGCATTTGCAGGCTCCGGACTGAAGGAGGTGTGGTACGCCGGCACAAAGGAGCAGTGGGAAAGCATATCCATAGGCGTTATGAACGAGCCTCTCACATCTGCGGAGATACACTTCTCAAGCAGCGATCCGGTGGGATTCGGCAAGCTGCTGAAGGACGGCGTTACCTACGATATTACCGGCGACAGCGCCGCTGTTGTCTCCGGCAGCAGTGAGCTTTCCGGAGAGCTGGTCATCCCCGGATCCCTGGAGACAGAAGAAGGTGCAATGGAAGTTACATCCATTGCGGACGGAGCTTTTGAGGGCTGCACAGGCATCACCG
>DNLQ01000077.1 GCA_003488415.1 Ruminococcus sp.
TGCTCTAAGTGCCATCCGTTCTACACAGGTAAGCAGAAGCTCGTAGATACAGGCGGACGAGTAGACAGATTCAAGAAGCGTTTCAATATGGACAAGTAAGTCGCAGCCGGTCGATAGACCGGCTTTTTTCTCTATAGGTCAAAAATATGAATTATTTCACTGTATCCGCCCCCGCAACTGATTCCTTCGTAGAGAAGAAATCTGAATTTATCGGCTATATTGCGCCGGTTAGCTCAGGCGAAGAGGCTGTGGAGTTCGTAGATAAGATAAGATCTATGCACCGTAAGGCTAAACACAATGTTTATGCCTATATAGTGCGTAAAGATAATATTTCCCGGTATTCGGACGACGGCGAGCCTCAGGGCACAGCCGGTATACCGGTGCTGGACGTACTGAGAAAACGTGGTCTTACTGATGTATGCGTTGTAGTTACAAGGTATTTCGGTGGAATACTCCTGGGAGGAGGCGGACTCGTCCGTGCGTACTCCCACGCTGCTACCATCGCCTGCGATGCGGCTCACATCATGGATATGCGGCTCTGTCACAGGATCAGAGTCAGTACGGACTACGGAATGTACGGCAAGATATCGTATATTCTTCCCCAGTTCAATGTAATCACCGTAAGTTCGGATTTCGGCGGTACGGTGACTCTTGAGCTTCTCGTCCTCAGCGAAAAGCTCGATGCCTTTACTAAACAGCTGATTGAGCTTACAAACGGCTCTGCTGTAACAGAGGACTGCGGTGAGCTTTTTGAAGATTTTTCATCAGTAACAAACTTGCAGGAGGGGTGATAGACAATGACTGTACGTGAACAGCTTGAGACTACCGAAATGGCGATACTGAGCCAGTATGCCTGTACCAGTGTCAATGACCAGTTTATCCGTCGTGAGAAGTACGAGGACAAATGTCCATACAGAACTGAGTTCATGCGTGACCGTGACCGCATACTGCACTGCAATTCCTTCAGGCGTCTGAAGCGTAAGACTCAGGTATTTCTGTCGCCGGTCGGGGATCACTACAGAACAAGGCTCACACATACTCTTGAAGTCGCTCAGATCGCCCGTACTATCGCAAGGGGCATGAAGCTGAACGAGGACCTGACTGAAGCTATAGCTCTCGGTCATGACCTGGGGCACTCCCCTTTCGGTCACTGCGGCGAATCTGTACTGAATGACATCTGCCCTCATGGATTCAAGCATTATCTCCAGAGCGTCCGTGTTGTGGAGGAGCTTGAAAAGAACGGTCAGGGGCTCAATCTTACAGCTGCAGTCAGGGACGGCATAAAATGCCACACCAATATGACAGCAGCTACCAAGGAAGGCAACGTTGTAAGACTCGCCGACACTATCGCCTACATAAACCACGATATAGAGGATTCTGTCAGAGCCGGCATCCTGAAGGCTGAAGACCTTCCCCATAACTGCGTAAGGATACTCGGAAACTCCAAGACAAAGCGCATCACCACCCTTGTATCTTCCGTGATAAACCATGGCGCTTATGAGATAGATTTCGCTCCCGAGATCCGTAAGGCACATGATGAATTGAAGAGCTTTATGTTCCGGAAGGTTTATACCAATCCCGCTGCCAAGCAGGAAGAAGCCAAAGCAGAACACGTTGTACGCAAACTGTACGACTACTTCATCGGCAACCCCGGAAAGCTCCCGGAGCTGTACAGAAAAATCGCTTCTGAAAGTGATGTACATCGTGCAGTATGTGACTACATCTCCGGAATGAGTGACAGATACGCAGTTGACCTCTACTCGGAACTGTTCGTTCCTAAGTTCTGGAAGTGATGATACATGGCAGTAAATGATGAGTTTATATACTCGCTTAGAAACGCCAATCCTATCGAGGATGTAATGAGATCCTACGTGACGCTGAAACGCTCAGGTAGCAGGATTTTCGTTTGTTCCTGTCCATTCCATTCTGAAAAGTCACCGTCATGTACTGTATTCGTGGATACCCAGAGCTTCTACTGCTTTGGTTGTCAGGCAGGAGGAGATGTTATCGGCTTCATTATGAAGATCGAAAATCTCACTTTCATGGAGGCTGTGAAGTTCCTTGCCGCCCGTGCCGGTATGGAAGTACCGGAATCAGGCAGCCGCACAGATCAGTTCAGTCACAGACGTACCCGTATCTACGAAATGAACCGTCTTGCGGCCAACCATTTCTACAGGAATCTTGTCAGCGGCAGCGATAAATCCGGACTTGAGTATCTGATAAGCCGAAGACTCAGACCGGAGACTATTAAAAAATACGGGCTTGGTTATTCCTCAGATTCATGGAACGATCTCACGGATTACCTTCGTTCAGAAGGCTACGGTGATGACGAGATCATCGACGCATGGCTCGCAGGTCGTGGAAGGAACGGGAATTTGTACGATATGTTCCGGAAACGCGTGATGTTTCCTATCGTTGATATGCGAGGAAACATAATAGGATTCGGAGGAAGAGTACTGGATGACTCAAAGCCAAAATACCTGAATACAGGAAAAACTCCCGTGTTCGACAAGGGACAGAATCTCTTCTCAATGAACTTTGCAAAGGATTCTGATACAAAGAGACTGATCCTATGTGAGGGCTACATGGACGTTATAGCGGTCAATCAGGCTGGTTTCTCCAATGCAGTCGCTACACTGGGTACTGCCATCACGTCCGATCAGGCAAGACTTATCAGCCACTATGCAAATGAAGTCATCATTGCCTACGACAGCGACGGCGCAGGTCAGAATGCAACCCAGAAAGCGCTGAACCAGTTTTCAGAAGTTGGTTTGCAGGCTCGCATACTCCGTATGGAAGGTGCCAAGGATCCGGATGAGTATATAAAGAAATTTGGAGCTGACAGATTCAGGATGCTGCTGGACGAATCCGGCAACGCAATGAACTTCATACTTGATAACTGCGAAAAGGGACTCGATCTCTCCGACGAAGCCGATCGTGTGGAATTTCTCAGACGTGCTGCAAAGGCTCTTGCTGCAATAGATTCAAAACTCGAACGTGAGGTCTATATTTCCCGCACCTGCAAAAAGTGTGACATTCCACCAGAAGTACTGAAAAGTCATGTTGACGATATTATCAGCAGAGGCAGACGGTCGGCTGTGAAAAAGGAATGGCGCAATATTAAGGCTTACGCAAGCTATAAACATGACGAAATAAACCCCGAAGCCGTTAAGTTCCGCAAGGAATCGAAAGCTGAGGAGTCGATAATATATTACCTCCTGCACAGAGTCCAGGAGGCTGACAGGATCGCAGAAGAAGCTCCGCCGGATATTTTCGTGACCAGCTTCAATAAAAGGGTGTACGCTGCGATACTGGATAAAATGCAGAATTCCGTAAAATTTTCTCTCTCCCTGCTCAATGAGGAATTTTCTGAGGAGGAAATGGGAAGAATAAGCGGAATAGAAGCAAGGCACCGTGAAACAGGACTTAGCTCCGCCGGCTTCGCTGACTGTGTGAATGTGCTGAAGTCACACAGATCAGGAGGTAACGGAGAAGCTCCCACGGTGAACGATCTGGAAGATCTTTTTAAGTCAAAAAAACGGTCACGGTGACCGCATTCGTTAAACCTGAGGGACTAATAAAGGAGGAATCACTATGGATTCAAAGAAGAACACCATCGACGCTCTCTTAGAGCAGGGCAAGGCTAACGGTAAGCTCACCACAAAGGAGATAACTGATGCCCTGGAAGAGCTTGATTTTGAAGCCGATCAGATCAACAGCTTCTATGACAGCTGCGAGGCGAACAATATCGAGATCGTTGAGGATATGAATATTGACGTCGATCTGAATGATGCCGACCTTGCAGATGATCTTGAAATGTCCCTCTCCACGGAAGGAATCGCTATTGACGATCCCGTAAAGATCTATCTGAAAGAGATCGGCAGAGTTCCGCTGCTTTCTACTGACGAGGAAATACAGCTCGCACAGCGTATGGCAGAGGGTGATAAGTACGCCAAGAAGCGCCTCTCAGAAGCTAATCTTCGACTTGTAGTAAGCATTGCCAAGAAGTACGTAGGCAGAGGTATGCAGTTCCTCGATCTTATCCAGGAAGGAAACCTCGGTCTCATCA
>DNLQ01000251.1 GCA_003488415.1 Ruminococcus sp.
GAAAAAGTAGCGTAAGACAGAAAAATGCTCCCGGAGCCGTATTTCACGCTCCGGGAGCACAGGTCAGTCAAGTATCACAGGAAGGTCGATAACATCGTCCGCCTGCCTGGTGAATGATGTTATCTTGCCCAGCAGAAATTCCTCGATCTGTACAAGATCAGCTACAGTATACTTTCCGTCCCCGTTCACATCCGCCGCACGGAATGCAGCCTTGCTGGTAAACGGTTCTCCCTCTGATACCAGTCCGGAACGTCCGTATACCATATCAAAAGCACTGACAGTACCGTCGCCGTTTATGTCTCCGGGTATTACAGGATCTTCGGCTATAGGCGGCTCTGCACCCTGCACCACTGTTCCTGCTACTGCTCCGACAACATCATCTACATAGAAACTGTTTACCGACTCCGCTGTCTCAATGTAAAGGTGCATATTTGTTGCACCTTCCGGTATCTTGTAGCCGGTATTTGCAAGCTGCACCCATTTGCCTTTCGGGGCGATGCCTGTTGCAACAGGATCATAGTGTACTTCATCATCTGTTCCTGTATACTCCAGTTTCATGTAGAACTCGTCTGTTTCATCATCGCCGTCATACATAACATTTGCGCTGAAGCTGTACTCCTCGCCGGGCTTGAATACTCCGCTGAGAGGCCTGGTAAGACCGTTCCATGAGGCTTCTCTTTCAGTTACTGCTGCGGACTTTCCGCCCTCAAAAGATGCTGATGAAACTGATGCGGCAGATGCACTTCCACGGTTTGTCCAGCCGTCCATTCCCGACTCAAAGGTGCTGCGGAACCAGTGACCGTTTTCGTCAGGCTCGAATACTACGGGAGTATTCCACTCCTCACGCTCGTAATCGAAGAAATCAATATCAGCCCAGCCGCCTGTAGTCCTGGTCGGATAGCTGTAGATGCCGCTCTTGTATCCGGTGAAGAGCTTCAGGTCGTAGCTCATGCTCAGCTCCTTGCCGATCTTCGTCCAGCTGTTCCCGTCAAAGGAATAGAAGAAGTTAGCCTTGTCGATATTATTGCCTACATTGAAAGAATCATCTACATTGTTGAATTTGAAGTCTATCTTGAGATATACCTCGTCGCCGTTCATCGGCACCTGCTCTATGATATTGTCCCGGCTCTCCAGTACGTTATCGGCATTGGTATTGCCGTTATTTGCCATGTATACCTTCTTTGAGCCGTCATCTTCAACAAGTACTCCCACCTGTCCGTAGGAACGCTGGAATGCTGAAAGTCCTGCACGGTCTCCGGGCTTCATGTTTGATGCGTCCAGCTTTATAATACTTGTACAGCCCGGGCCTTCTGTTCTCATGGTAAGTGTATTGCGTGCTGCAAGCAGATTTGATGCTATATTATTGTTCTTCAGTCTCAGCCAGCCCTCCCGCTCTGTCACTGACCAGGACTCGTTGTCAGGATTGTGGTTCCACTGCCATTCAAGTGCCAGTTTGTTGGAAGAATAGCTGAAATCATCATCCTTTGCCAGGAAAGTCCCCTTGTAGGAAGAGTCGATATCCAGCGTTACGGGAGCTTTACCTCCCACGCCCATGATCGGCCAGTCATCCTGCCAGGTCACGGGTACGAGTACGGGGATACGTCCTACTGCTCCATGATCCTGGAACAGCATACCGTACCACTTTCCGTCCGGAGTATCCACGATACCTCCCTGTGCAACGCCGCTTCCGTATGTTCCGAGTCCGGAGTTCAGGACTACCTTGCCCTCGTATGGTCCGGTTATGCTTTTGCTGCGATAGCAGTACTCTGTTCGTCTTGAGCCGTTCGGCCATGCAATTATGAATACGTAGTAGTAATCACCTATCTTCTGGATGTGTGAGCCTTCACCTGCAAGTCCGGTAAGTCCGGTCTTGAAGATAGTCTGGTCAACGCCGCCCCATCTGAAGTCGGTCATCTCAGAGTTGAACTCCTTGATCTTGATCTCGCCGCCTCCGCCGTATACCAGATATTTGCGTCCGTCATCGTCAAATATCATGGATGCGTCATGATACATACCGTTGAGCTCACTTCTTGTCCATGTGCCGTTCTCAATGTCGTCAGTCTTGTAGATGTAGGATTTTCCTGTACCGTAGCTTCCGAAGAACACGTAGTAAAACCCGTCATGATATCTCAGACTGGCTGCCCACTGCCCGTGTGAGTAGTCATGCTTGCCGTTCTTCAGACACTGTACATCGCCTTCTGCAAGAGTGTCGTAAACGTAATTGCACAGCTCCCAGGAAACAAGATCCTTGGATTTCATGATAGGTGCGCCGGGACTGAAGTACATCGTCGTGCTGACCATGTAGTATGTGTCACCGACACGGATCACGTCATCGTCAGGTACATCCGACCAGATGATAGGGTTTGCGACTGTTGCAGTCTCCGCCGCCTCTGCGGAAACAGGCTGAGGAAAGGCTGCTGATGCACAGAGCATTGCTGCTGCCGCTGTACATGACAGTACCTTTTTAAACAGATCTTTTTTAGTCATATAGACTCCTCCCAAAATTTTCTCTAATACCATACTAACAAATTCCATAGTATTTTTCAACCTACAAAACGAAGATTAGGTGTAAAAAATGAACAACATGGCGGACAACTTCTGTCCGCCATGTTGTTCGGTATTATGTGAAGAATTCGGGTTTCTCTCGTTTCACCCATAATGCTACGCCTGTGATAAAGAGTGAAGTTGTAGGTACATCTGTCTTGCTTTGCAAAGAATTCATAAATACAACATCTGCATATTTTCTGTCCCTTCTTTCCCAGCCGGTTCTTATGGCGTGACGTATTGCTCTTTCCACAGAACCGGCACTTGAATGGTAATATTCTGCAAGCGCCGGATACATTTTTGCGGTCAGTTCAAGGTCAGGCTGTCTTCTCTCCAGATACCAGAGTATACATTTTATGATGTAATGATACCCCTTTACGTGAGGTGAGATGCCTAAAGTCAGGATTGATTCTGCGATAAACGCTTCGATATCTGTCATGTGTCTGCACTCCTTCCGTATTTTCAACACATGACATTATAACACACCATCAGACAAAGTTCAACGTATCTTCTGATACTTTTTGTCATCTGATGTCGAAAACAAAGAAAAGACTGCCGTGAATTATCCGGCAGTCCGTATCTTATCCTGCATTGTCAAGCAGTTCCATCCAGCTCGGATGCTCCTTTACAGCTGCATCCGCATAGAAGGCAAGTATAAGTGAGGCATCGGAAGGCTCTACCCTTCCATTACTGTCAACATCCATGCGCTTCTTCTGCGTCGGTGCGAAGGTTACGCTCTTTCCTGTCGCCATATCGGAATACACTGACAGCACATAGGAAGCATCGGCAGAAGAGATCATACCGTCCATATCCGCATCACCTATGTCCGGGAAATATGTAATGTCATAGGAAGCGATAGCTTTCTCCGTGGATATGGGATACACGTTCACATGACAGCTGTTCCCGCCGGCAAATGCGCTCTGAAGAGTATCCGGTTCGGCAGTACAGGCAGAGCTGATATCTGTGATGCTCTTGGATATTTTGTATGTGCCGTCTTCCTCTTTCTCCGGGAGCTGTATCTCGGAAGTGATCGTTACCTTCAGTCCCTTGAGATCTATCTTTCCGTATTTATCATAGTACTCCGTTATCTCAGGCATGGCATCCAGGGAAATTGTAAGTTTCCTGTAGAGCGCCTGGACAGTTATATCTCCTGTAATTGTCTCAGGATATGAAGACCATGAATTGAATCCCATCTCTGTGTTTGTTCCTATATATGTGTGCAGCGCCGAGGTATCCACCCTTGAAAGAAGGGTGCTTACCGACGACTGTCCTGCCTTCACATTCAGATGTCCCATTTCGTTGCCGTCAAAGTCAAGCATCGTTATCCGGTAATACTGCTCCTCATTTGCTGCCTGTACGGTAGGTGCAGCTGAAAACAATACAGCTGCCGCACTTACCGCAGCCAATATCTTAGTTATCCTCATGCTTTTTCTTCCTTTCATCTGTTGCGTATAAAGAATATCCTGCAATCCTTTGAGAGTTCTGAATACAGCTTCAGATATTTCCTGTAAGGCATCCGCAGCAGCATGAAATCCGCTGACAGTATGGTCTGCTTTTCACCGTAGTAACTGTAGATGGCGTATACAACACACTCATCCCAGTCTATCATTGTTGCAAGCTCCTCGGCTTTCTGACGGTACTCCGCAAAGGTGTCGTCTATGACCTCCAGCGGATACCAGCCTGCAAAGCCCGTAGCATAAAACAATCCGATGTCTCTGTACATACTGCTGCCTCCATTCCTGCATTGCAGATTCGGGGTTCATTCTTCCTGTACGGTTTCGTCCTGCTCCTTCTCTTTCTCTTTATCCTGTCCGATGCCAGGATCCCTGGTCCGGATACGATATGTCAGGACTGTCGAACATATCATAGCTGCTGCAAATAGCAATACTATCAATATGATCCCTGCTGCACCAATTCCTCTGCCGGCAGTCTCTGCTGCCGAAGATGCGGTCTCAGTTATCTGTAAGGTCATATGCTGCCTCCTCGTTAGATAACACAAGGTCGATGATCTTGCCGTAGAAACCGGCAGGGTTCAGCATGATCCTGTTTCCTATCAGCTTAGCCTGTGTCATATCCGGAGCAAACAGCTTCAGATCCATAAGGTCATTTGACTGATCAAGGCACCTTATCTGTACATAGCATCCCTTTTCAAGGGGGATATAGTCTACCTCAACCTCCTGCTGCGACTTTATGCGTGCGAAATACTTCAGTGCCGCAAGCACCAGCTTGTCACGGTATGACTTGGGAGCATACTTTTTGAGCTGTTTTGCACAGACAAGTCCCTTAGGTTCAAGTACGTAGCTGTCCTCGTCGCCTTCTCCGCTTTCAAGGCGTATCAGACCGTTCCTGAGCAGATGATCCAGGGAATCCTGGTAGGAAAAAAAGTTTATCACTCCTGTGCTCACTGCGATCTCATAAAGCTGCTCCGTACCTACGGGGCGGTCTATCTTATAGAGCAGATAACAGAGGAGTATGTTCAGTGTAGGAACATCACTTATCTCTGTATCCGCCAGCTCTGACATCTTGAAAATATTTTCGTCCTGCATATTATCACCTTGGAATATCAACAGAAGTTCGGGTAATCTATCATATGATCCAGTAAAGCGATGTTTACTGCCGCCTCAACACAGGGTACTGCTCCGGGTACTGTACTTACCGGAGAACTGCCGTCTGCGGCAGGCGGATCAAACGCTGCATCAAGCGTAATGGGCATACCGGTGGATATTCCCCCGATAGTGCCTCCGTGGTTATTTGTCTTTGTGAGTACGTGTCCCCTTTCGTCAAGATAGAATTCATCAGTGTTCTGGCGTCCCAGCATCTTTGCAGCCTTGAAGCCTGCGCCGAATTCAACACCTCTGACTCCGGGGATACTGAATATAAGTCTGGCTATAGTAGAACCAAGTCCGTCGAATACAGGCGAACCTATTCCGGCAGGTACATTCACTGCGGCGCACTCGACTATTCCGCCCAGAGTCTCACCTGCCTGTCTTGCTTTTTCAAGATCCTCTGCCATCTGCCAGCCCTTGCGGTCGTTAATGACAGGGAATGCTTTATCACGTATGCTAAGTACCGAGTCACGGCTAAGCGCAACACGGTCAAATGGATTATCTTTTATATGATGGAGCTGCAATATATGTGCTCCGGTGTGTATCCCCCGCCTTCCGAGTATCTGTCCGCAGACTGCTCCTGCAAAGCACAGAGGGGCTGTTATGCGTTCACTGACTCTGCTGCGCTCTTTGACGTCATTGTAGCCCTTGTACCTTACAGTACCAGTGTAGTCAGCATGGCCGGGCTGCGCAAAAGGTGAAAGCGAAGCCGAGGCATCAGGCTGTGAGGGCTTGTTCTGGAACAAGGCACACAGCGGCTCTCCGGTAGTACGGTCGTTGAGGACACCCGAAATGATCCTCGGAGTAGCTGTGGACACCATAGGATCAGGACAGGTCTCCGGACTCCTTCTTGCCATGAACCTGACTATATCCTCAGCATCTATCATCTCGCCGGACGGAAGATTGCTTATTGTTACACCTGTGATAAGAGACTGAGCGTCTCCGAAATAAGATATAGTGATACGATCATTCCATATTGATGACATTTGCTATCCCTCCAAGCGATGTATAGTCCTTGAAGAAATCCGGATAGGACTTCCTTACTGCCTCTGCTCTTCTGATGATAACGTCACCAGAGCAGCCAAGAGCTGCTATAGCTGCTGCCATTACGATGCGATGATCGCCGCAGCTGTCGATCTCTCCGCCGTGAAGCTGTCCTGCCGGTATTATCTCCAGTCCGTCAGAAGTAACCCTGACGTTACCGCCAAGAGCGTTCAGCATTGCGGAAACCGCTTCCAGACGGTCACTCTCCTTTATCTTCAGCCTTGCGGCATTGTATATCACTGACGGACCGGAGCTGTAGGCTGCAAGTACTGCAAGTATCGGTACAAGATCCGGTATGTCCGAGCAGTCAGCACGGAACCCTTTTCTGTCAGAAGCAAGCTCCAGTATTGCCTTGTCTCCCTGAACGCTGCCGGGCAGAAGATTCCCCATTTCAACTTGTGAACCGATAGCGTTGGCAACGCAAAAGAAGGCAGCCTGTGAATAATCTCCCTCTATGTGCATATCACATGGAGCATAATGCTGTCTTCCCGGTATGCGGAAGCTCTCTCCCATGTCCTCCACTGTAATGCCAAAATTGCGGAGAGTGTCTATTGTAATGTCCACATAAGGACGTGATTCCAGATGTGATGTAAGGACTATCTCTGAATCCTCCTCAAGCAGAGGAAGTGCAAAGAGAAGTCCTGTTATGAACTGTGAGGATACGCTGCCCTCAATCTCAAAACGTCCTCCTGTAAGAGTTCCGGAGATCTCATAGGGCATATCCTGCCGGTTGAAGGATATGCCGTGTGCAGAAAGCTCCCTCTTGTAAATGTCTATAGGACGCTGCGGAAGTCTTCCTCTGCCGTGAAAAACAGAAGCCGTACCCAGTGCAGCTGCTATTGGTATTACAAAGCGGAGTGTAGAACCGCTCTCGCAGCAGTCTATCTCTGCTCTTTCAGGTATCTCTCTGATGCCGGTTACTTCAACAGAAGTACCGTTTTCCCTGAATGAAGCTCCAAGTGCTGTCATTGCGTCTATAGTCGCACGGATGTCCTCAGACATGGACACTCCTGTAAGCCTGGAAACTCCCTCTGCCAGTGCTGCACAGATTATCGCACGATGAGCACAGCTTTTTGATGCCGGTATTTCTACGTGTCCGCTGAGTACGGAAGGTGAAATGCGAATATCCATTTTCAGCCCTCCATAAGTCTTTCAAACTCGGCAACAGGTACCCTGACTATCTCTGCTTTGCCTATCCTGCGGCATACGATGTAGCTTATGCTCCCCATATCACGCTTCTTGTCCTTTGAACAGAACGGCAGCAGCTCGCTCATGGGAGCCTCCGTTCCCGACGGCAGCTTATACTTTTCCACGCATTTACGAAGCTCTGAAGCTGTTTCTTCGTCACAGAGCCTGTCGGTTATCATGCACATTCCCGCTGCTACTCCCATACCGTGGGTATAGTCCGTGTAATGATGCCAGCCTTCTATGGCATGACCGAGAGTATGTCCGAAATTCAGTATCATACGCTCTCCCTTGTCAAACTCGTCATGCTCCACTACCTCTCGTTTGATGTCGATGCACCTGTATACCAGCTCGTCCATTATTGTATCAACGTCCGTAATGTCGTGCGCTGCGATAAGCTCAAACAGTGAGCGGTCACGTATCATGCCGTATTTTATGACCTCTGCCATTCCGCAGGAGAGCTCCTCCTCAGGCAGAGTGCGAAGCACATTGCTGTCACATATTACAAGCACCGGCTGCTTGTATGCTCCTACAAGATTCTTTCCGCCGGGTATATCTATTGCCGTCTTTCCGCCTACAGAGGAATCGACCTGTGAAAGCAGCGTTGTCGGTATCTGAACAAAATCTATGCCGCGAAGATATGTTGCAGCCGCAAATCCGGTTATATCACCAACTACTCCTCCTCCCAGTGCGATAAGGATGTCGCTCCGGGTGATCTCTGTTTCACACAGGAAGTCGTAGATGCTGCTCAGATTCTGTATGCTCTTGGACTGCTCTCCATGAGGGAACACAAACGTATCAGCCTTGATCCCGGCTTCTGTCAGTGAGTCCATAAGATCTTCAGCGTAGAGCCTGCCTACTGTATCATCTGTAATAATAGCTGCTTTACGTGCAGAAGTAACTCCTGCAATAAGACTGCCGGCTTTGCTGAAGCTGCCTCGCTCGATGATCACTTCGTAAGGTGTGCTTGTTTTTACACTGATCTTTTTCATACAGTTTCTTCCTTTCATACATACAAAAATACCGCTGCTTCCGGCAGACTAAGCAGCAGTTTTATCTATTCCGCCACTCATGCGGCACTATCAGTCCATTAGTTCAAGATATGTCTTCTCTATATAATATTACCACAATGCCCCCATATTGTCAAGATTTTTCTTTGAGCAATCTGCCGCAATACGCAACATATTTAATCATATTCCGACACGTTTCTCACTCAGCATTCCTGCAATGATAAGGGTTACAGTTTTTTCTCGTTATCGCTCCGGCAGCTAAATATCAATAAACACAATAGTGACTTGTTATAAAAAAATATATCTCTCCCACGCCGCCGTAGGCATGGGAGGAGATGTGAAAAATAAAAGTGTGTCATAGTTATTTTATTGCCGTATTAATTAGTTATTTTTTCCCGGTTTTCACAGCCGCCGTATATTTCCTCTTGCTTTTTTCTAATGGGTATTGTATAATATAATCATTACATAAGGTGGATGACCACCGGAACGGAGTACACTATGTCTGAAATGAACGAATATACACCTGAGCTTATCGAACTTGTAGATGATGAAGGCAATAAAAAGAACTTTGAGCTTATAGACGTTGCTGAGATAGAAGATGAGGTATACTATGCGCTGCTTCCGGAATACGATGAGAATGATATCCTCAGCGCCGATCTGGAACTCGTTATTCTCAAGACCATCGAGGAAGACGGCGAGGAGATCCTCGCTTCCATTGACGACGATGAGGAGTACCTGAAAGTCTCAGAAGTCTTCCTTACACGCATGGAGGAGACTCTCGGAGAGGACGAAGAACTCTGAATTTTACATTTCCGACAAATTTCTCTAAAAAAACACTTGATTTTTTGAAAATCATGTGTTATAATATATACAGACCAAGAGATAAACGGTCTTTATACAAGTGAATATTCTGCCTTGTTCGGGTAATTATAGTTCATATGATCCAACACATTTTATAAGGGAATTCAGCTCCGGGTGCGGACTGCAGACCTCCCGCCATGCGGAAGAAGGGAGCGAGAACCATTCGGGCGTTTACCCACCTGCTTCGTGCGGGTTTTATCACTATATGACGGCAAGGCGGATTATTTTTTACTCTTTTGCAGAGCAAGCCGGAGTCTTTCTCCGGCTTTATTCTTTGATCCATCAGGAGGTGTCACTATATGCTGCATAAAATGAAGCTGAACGAAACGCCGTTCAGAATGATGACCGAAGGCACTAAAACCGTCGAGCTTCGGCTCAATGATGAAAAACGCCGCAAGGTCATGTCCGGTGATTTCATAGAATTTACAAACATCAGTCAGCCGGAAGAAAAAGTTACCGTCAGAGTAACTGAGCTTTATCACTATGACAGCTTCAGTGAACTGCTCTCTGCTCTGCCAAAGGAAGTCTTCGGGTTCAGTCCCGATGAGAACGTGGCAGATGACTACATGGACAGCTTCTATTCCCGGGAGCAGCAGAAGAAGTACGGAGCGTTGGGCATAGGATTCCGTATTACTCAGCTCCAGAAATTCGTTGACGCCCAGGAAAACGGTTACAAGCAAGGCAGTACATATTCAGAAGCCCTTTCTGAAATAAGAAACGGTGAAAAAGTCTCCCACTGGATGTGGTATGTCTTCCCGCAGATAAGCGGTCCCGGATACGATCAGATAACAGATCTCTTTTCTATCAGAAGCCTTGAAGAAGCTGCTGACTACATCGCTCATCCCGTCCTCGGAGACAGACTCAGGGAGATAACAAACGTGCTTCTGGAGCTTGATGAATGTGATCCCATGGTCATTTTCGGTTATCCGGACGCATATAAGCTGATGTCGTGTATGACTCTTTTTAAGTACGCAGATCCCGGTAACGATCTTTTTCAGCGTGTCCTTGACAAGTACTGCCAGGGCAACGATGACTCTGACACAACCGAAGCACTTGGTTTAACCACAGTATAAAGCGATCCCCTTGCCGGATATGAACGTCCGGTAAGGGGATATTTTATGTACTCAGTTTTCCTGTGCGGATCGCTTCTTCAAGAAGCTCCCTGTCTGACGGACTGAGATCTCCGCCGCCGGATACTGCCTTTCCGCACGCTCCCATCAGCTCAAAAGCTGTCACTTTTGTATCCTCAGACACAGGTTCAAAGGGCTTTGCTGTTACAAGCTGCGCCGCAAGTGCCTTAGCAGCCGGACAAGCTATATCATTTTCATATACGATACCTGCAGCAAAGGGAACTCCCTGACGCCACAGTCTGCGGTATACCGATATTGCCCCTTCTCCGCCCCCGATGACGAACACCTCCGGCTTACCCTGTACTCCGAAAGGCTCGGCAGAACCGTAAGCGCTGTTGAAGCTGCCGTTCTTCATATCGTAAAGACTGCTTATATATCTGCCGGTGAATACATCCTCCGGATCTCCGCAGCAGTCTGCTTTGCCGTCTCTGATACAGAGCACTCTGTCAGAGAAGCGCTGTGCAAGGTCAAGCTCGTGAAGAGACTGTATTACTGCTATGCCCTTATCCATGGCAAAACGCCTGAGCAGTGTGAGCAGCTCCAGCTTGTGGTCTACGTCAAGGAAAGTTGCAGGCTCGTCCAGAAGCAGTACCTCCGGCTCCTGTGCAATAGCTCTTGCAAGCATGACACACTGGCGCTGACCGTCACTGACCGCACGTATATCCCGATCTCTGATATATGATACTCCTGCAAGCTCCATTGCTTCATCAACAGCTCTGTTATCTTCAGCAGAGAGTATTCCAAGCCGTCCTGTGTAGGGGTAACGCCCCATGGCTGCCACATCCCGGCAGGTCATCCTTTCAGCCGATATCCGCTCAGTCATTACCATCGAGAGACGCTTCGCAAGATCCCTGCCTTTGATCTGCGCTATATCTGTACCGCCTATCAGTACTCTGCCTGCAAGCAGCGGGAGCTGACCTGATATACTCCGGAGGACCGTTGACTTTCCGGCTCCGTTAGCACCAATAAGTGTCATAACTTCGCCGGGAGATACATGGAACGTTATACCTTCTGCAACAGCATAGCTTCCATATCCCACTGTTATATTTTCCGCTGTTACCGCCGCTCTCTCAGCCATTTATATACCCTGTCCTTTCTTTCTCTCGTCTGAGCATCACAAGAATGACTACTGGTGCGCCCAGTATCGCTGTCACTGTGCTTATACTCAGCTCAGTGGGAGCGAACAGCAGTCTTGCTATAAGGTCACACATCATGCAGACTGCTGCGCCTCCGAGGAAGGATGCGGGGATGATTATTACAGGCTTTGCAGTGCCAAACAGACTTTTCATAAGGTGCGGAA
>DNLQ01000070.1 GCA_003488415.1 Ruminococcus sp.
AAGCAGTTCTGTAATAGGCATGATACAACGTCCTTTCTCTTCATGCGGCAGTTCACCCTGCCAAAGCATGAAAGTTGTAAAGTCATAAATTATACTTCTATTTTACCACAATCTTTTTCAAAAGTAAATAGGAAAACAGAAATTTTGCACATAGGCGCACTGAAACACGCTGCTCAGATGTGTATGATATGAGGGGGAGAAGCCATGGATAAGGATAATATTGCATTATATGCCTTCCGGCTGTACGGTGACGACGTGCTCCGGGCAGCTTTTGCCGCCTGCGGAAGCTATGCCGAAGCCGAGGACATAACACAGGAGGTCTTTCTCACGCTCCATGCACAGCCTCGTACCTTCAATGACAACGATCACCTGCGTGCATGGCTGCTCAGATGCACCATGAACCGCTGTATCAATTACCGCAAAAGCCACCGTGTCAGCAGGACAGGCTCTCTTGACGAGCTGCCGGAAATGGCTGACGGCACGGACTTCACCTCAGCAGACAGAAGTGTGACAGAGGCGATAGGAAAGCTGCCGGAGAAGTTCGCAGCGGTGATATACCTTTACTACTACGAGGGCTACAATACCCGTGAGATAGCCGGTATACTGGATAAGAGCGAGAACACCGTGACCTCGCTCCTGCGCCGGGGACGCCAGAAGCTGAAGATCGAACTTGAAAGGGAGGGAGAAATATGACACTGAAGGAATACAAAGATGCTGTCGGAAAGATAAAATGCACAGGCGGTTTCCGGGTAAGTATGGAAAAGCAGCTCTCTGCACCTCCTGAGCAGTTCGCTGACAGCGAGGATGGATTTGAGAGAGCTGTGTCACTTCGTCCGATGCGTATGACAGCCGCTGCTGCGGTAATTGCGCTGACGGCTGTGGGGGGAGGACTTATGTACCGCACACTCGTATCTCCTCATGTCTCCGGAAATATCCCTCCGGAGGCTGGTACAGAGGTAACAGAAGCAACCGCAGTAACTGCGGAGGGTGACGCCGGTCAGACAGAGACAGCAGACTTCTCGGCGCATAAAGTGATAAAAAACTTTTTCTATGATCCGCCGAAGTCAGTTTCTTATTACCGTGATCCTCCGGGACAGATCTCCAATGCCGTTATCTTTGAGCTGTCTGACAGCGGCAGTCTTCTCAATGCTCTTCTTGACTGCACCTACGAAGAGGCTGATATAAATGATTTCAGCTACGAGGGATCCTACTGTCTTGGCAATATGTGGCTAAACAGCGGCGGTATGATATACACCGCTGACACGTTTACAAAGGAGCAGCACGTATACCGTGCGGCAGACGGGAATTGGGAAAGTGTGATAACGGAGCTGGATGCGCAGCTCAGAAATGATAAGATAGCTGCTGCCGTTATGCTGCTGATGTATCCTGAGCAGACCTACAGCACCATGTCTGCGGACATTGACGTCCGGTTCAGCGGAGACTGCTTTGCACTCTATGACGCTTCCGGTTCCGGACACCTTCTTTACGACAAGACAAAGGAGGATGAACCTCAGGAATACATCTTCATCCGTGACGATATAAACGACTACACCGGAGAGCTTGTCTCACACATGAACGAGGGCTGGGGCATGGAGTTCTTCTATACCGAGCATACTCCCACAGAGCGGATAGGCAGACTTTCAAGCAGCTGGGCAGTAGCAGCTGACAGTACAGGCATCACCAGCATGACCAACGGCGACAGGTTCTACAATACTCCCTGGCTGGAGACTGCTCATGTAAAGTACGAGGTGCTTGATTACCTCAGGAACCTCACAAACGATCTGTGCAGCGGTGAGATAAGCAGGGACGATATGGAATGGAACATGACTTCCGGCGATGGTATGTACTGCATAAATGCACACTTCAAGGATTCTGCCGGCAAGGACGAGTACGCTGAGCTGATGACAGACAGCTTCGGAACTCCGGTATTCTGGTCTGTCAAGACCGGCAATACAGAGACTCTGCGCTATTCTCTGAGCAATATCGTCTATGACGGAGATATAGATATCCCCGAGCCGGTACTGGTACAGCTTCCGGCTGAATAATACAGGTACGGGACGGCAATTGCCGTCCCGATTTCTTTTTTAACCTGAGACAAGAGTGCCTGTGATAATAAGAGTGCTTGTTCCGGGGCGGACGCTCCATGCGCCGGAGTCCGGATCCTGGGAGTACTCCGCAGCCGGAACCGTAATAGTTCCCGGTGTTGAGGTGAATACGCCGTCAGCGATGCTGTAGGTGTAGCCTGTACCCTGGGCAAGAGGTGTGTCGTTGAAGGTGACCTCGCTAATGCTGAGTACCGGATCGAAAACGTCACGGAACTCCGTGGGATCAGAGGCGGTCACAGGACTGCTGCCGTAGTTCTGTATCAGGAATGTGTAGGTCACTTCTCCGTTGCCTGATACAGTAGAGGGAGTAAGTGACTTGCTGATAGCCAGATCGGGAGTGCTGTCGTGAGTCACCTGAGCTGAGTCGGAGACGGTCTCAGGTATCCTTGCGCCGGTAAGTGAAGCTGTATTTGTGATGACTGCGTTCTCACCGAGGGGAGCAAAGGAGTTCGCCTTTGCAGTGTAGATGATGACTGCACTGCCCTCTGCCGGGACTGTAATGCCGGATATGGTGAGAGTGCCGCCTGCTGCACCTGCCTGGACGGGTTTCTGTACTCCGTTGACATAAAGCACTGCTGAACCTGCATCGTAGGTCAGGGGAGTGAGCGTTACCGGAGTGCCGGGAGTTTCTCCGCCCGGAGTGAAGCTGTAGCTGCCGAGGTCGTCAGTGACTGTCAGTTCGCTGATATCCTCACTGCCGGTATTCACTATGCTTATAGTGTACACTATGCTGCTGCCATCGGTATAGGTGTCGGTTACGGCTGATTTGGAAAGCGAGAGAACTTCGACTATCTCGCCGGTGATGATATTTGAACCGGTGATATTTCCGTTGTAGGAAATAGTCGCCTGGTTGTAGAATACTGCCATGTTCATTCCTCCTTGGGACGGTGCTGCCGTCCTGTTATATAATATGTATGCTGCGGCAGATATGTCACTGAAAAAATTCATTGCGTCCCTGACAGAAGATGCGCTGTTTACTGCATTGTGACTGAAAACAGTGCAGACTGCCTGAATAAAAGGAATAATACTTGACAAAAACACTGTACGGGATTATAATTATGTTGAGGTATTGTACCTATATAAAAATATCTCACTATCATACACGTTTAATGTATAATGGAGGAATTATGGACATTATTATTGTCGGCGGAGGCAAGGTGGGAAGCGCTCTTGCTGAGCAGCTCTGTGAAGAACACAGCGTTACCGTCATTGATAAAAACGAAGCCCGTATCAAATCCCTTACAAACGATTTTGACGTCATGGGCATCGTAGGCAACTGCTTACAGACAAGCGTACTGGAGGAAGCCAATGTCTCAAAGGCTAATATCCTTATCGCAGTAACGAGCTCGGACGAGGTGAATATACTATCATGTCTCATTGCCAAGAGGATGAAGGCGAGACACTGCGTTGCACGTGTACGCAGCCCTGAATTTGACAAGCAGCTTGTATTCATGCGTGACGAACTGGGCATCAGCATGATGGTGAACCCGGATTACAACGCTGCCAACGAGATCGCCAAGGTTCTGCGTTATCCCGAGGCTATAAACATAGAGTCCTTTGCGAAGGGACGTGTTGACCTGGCAGAGATACGCATAACCCGTGGAAGCATACTTGAAAATATCGCACTGAGCCAGCTCTCACGCAGACTCAGGCTGGATATACTCATCTGCGCCGTGCAGCGTGGGGATGAAGTCATAATCCCTAACGGCAACTTTGTCATCAGGGAGGGCGACAAGATACACGTTACCGCATCACACAGCGCTATGGTGAAGTTCTTCAAGAGCATAAGTGCTGCCTACCGGGAGAAGCGTGTGAAGTCCGCAGTACTCATCGGCGGCGGACGTGTTGCCTACCACCTTGCCCAGCAGCTTATAGAAATGGGCATCAAGGTGAAGGTGATCGAGATAAACAAGGAGCGCTGCCTGGAACTCAGCGACAGCCTCAACAAGGTAAATGTGATCTGCGGCGACGGTACAGATCACGATATACTCAAAGAGGAAAGAGTCTATGACGCAGACGCTGTTGTAACGCTCACAGGCATCGACGAGGAGAATATCCTGCTCTCGCTCCTTGCAAAGAATAACGGCGTAGACAAGGTGGTCACCAAGGTGAACCGCATGAACCTTATGCAGCTTACGGACACTCTTTCACTTGACAGCATAATCTCGCCCAAGTCCATTACCGTTAATCAGATATTGCAGTACGTCAGGGCGAAGAAGAACTCTCAGGGCAACAACATAACCACCCTTTACCGTCTGGTGAACGACAGGCTTGAGGCTATCGAATTCGTAGTGCGTGAGCAGAAGGACTATGTTGACATCCCGCTGAAGAAGCTCAAGCTCCGCAGCGGTATCCTTATCGCCAGCATAGTAAGAGGAAACGAGCTTATCACTCCCAAGGGCGATGACTGTATAAAGGTAAACGACAGCGTTGTAGTAGTTACTACAAATAAGGGCTTCGGAGATCTGAAGGATATTTTTGACTGAGGGAGAACTGCCGGATAAATATGAACTATAAAATGATATTCTACATCATGGGACAGATACTGAAGGTACTGGCATTCTTTATGCTGCTGCCTATAGCGGTAGGTCTGATATACCATGAAAAACACGTTTTCAGCTCCTTTGGCATACCCTTCTCTATAACCTTTCTGCTGGGATTCTTCCTTACCTTCCATAAGCCGAAGAATAATTCCATATTCTCCATGGAAGGCTTTGTGAGCGTTGCCGCTTCGTGGATAGCTATGTCGGCTATCGGAGCGCTGCCGTTCGTTATCTCCGGGGAGATACCGCACTATCCGGACGCTCTCTTTGAGACTGTTTCGGGTTTCACAACTACCGGTTCCACGATACTTTCCGATATAGAGAGTATGTCAAGAGCCTGCCTCTTCTGGAGGTCATTCACCCATTGGCTGGGCGGTATGGGAGTACTTATGTTCGTTCTTGCCATAATGTCCAGCAATGATTCACGTACCATGCACATGATGAGGGCGGAGTGTGCCGGGCCTAATGTGGGAAGACTGGTATCAAAGTCCAGCTTCACTGCACGCATACTCTACTCTATCTATTTCGGACTTACTGTTCTTGAGACCGTGATGCTCATGGCAGGAGGTATGCCGCTGTATGATGCGGTGATACACGCCTGCTCATCTGCCGGTACCGGAGGCTTCTCTATGTGGGGAGACAGTATAGCCCACTATAACAGCCTTTACATAGAAATGGTCATAGCAGTGTTTATCATCCTCTTCGGTGTGAACTTCAATCTTTACTACTATCTGCTGATACGCAAGTTTTCGCTGGTATACAAGAACGAGGAGCTTCGCACCTATCTGGGAGTGATCGCTGCGGCTACCATAGCTATAACCGCAAATATCGTCCACCTTTACAACGGCTTGGGGGAGGCTCTGCGCAGATCCTTCTTCATGGTGGCTTCAACTATAACCTCTACCGGATTTGCAACGGTGGATACGGATTCATGGCCCCGTTTCTCGCAGACTCTCCTGATACTGCTGATGTTCGTGGGAGCCTGTGCAGGATCTACCGGCGGCGGTATGAAGGTAGCCCGTATAATGATAATCATAAAGACAGGTATCAAGGAACTGAAATACATCGTCAGCCCCCGTGCTGT
>DNLQ01000222.1 GCA_003488415.1 Ruminococcus sp.
CCGGAGCAGGCTTCACCTCGGGAGCCGGATTTGATTTTGTCTCTTCCACGGAAACGATCTTATCAGTTGATTTTGTTTCAGATGTTGTCGCAGGAGGAGTGTGCTTTTTTAGTCTGACCGCTATCGGTTTCTTTTTCACCTGAGCCGGTGTATTCAGCTTAACACCACAATGTCCGCAGTACCAGTGGGAAAGTCCCTTCTCGGCAAATATCTCGGCACCGCATCCGGTACACTCCATACGGATAAAATCGTTAACGTTCATAGACTTGACCTCCTTTATGATAATAACTATATACTTATTATATCATAAGTGTGCGATAATTGCAACTGTTGAAATATGAATGTGTGCTGAACCGTTTTTTACGGAGATGTCCGCAGTGCAGACAGCCGTCACGAAGAAGTGTAAAGATATTTACATAATGATAACAAACCGGGATAATCCTTGACAAATGGTGATGTATCGTGTAAAATGTTAGTTGTAAAGTTTTTTTGACTGATACTCAGTATTTTGGAGGTTATTATGGATCCTAAACAGAACAGACCGCGCGGCCGTGAAAAGAATGTCACTTCCGGCGGAAGCGGCGCACACAGACGTGGAGAAGGCCTGGGTACAGGTAAGGTCGGCTCCAAGGACTATGAAAACAGGAGACCTTCAGGCGGCGGAAGTCTTAAAAGAGCAGGCGGCATTGGCGGCGGCTCACTTCTCCTGCTGCTGGCAGTATTCCTTCTGCCCAAGCTGCTGGGCGGCGGTTCAGGCGGCAGTCTCGGAAGTCTTGGCGATATACTCGGCGGCGGTACAGGAGGAAACTCCGGAAGCGCAAGCAGCAGCGGAAATCTTGGCGGCGCAGGAGATATACTCGGCGCACTCCTGGGCGGTATGGATTCCGGTTCTGCACCTGCCGGATTTGATTTCGGCGTGGGCGATACAAGTACAGGCGGCTATACTGCAAGCAGTGATGTTGCAGTAAACAACTCTGTAGCCTCCGGCTCAAGAGCAAAGAGGACAAATATCATCGGAAACGGTCAGGACACAGTTACCCTTATGGTGTATATGTGCGGAACAGACCTGGAGTCCAAGTACGGAATGGCTTCATCTGATATGCAGGAAATGGCTTCCGCAAAGTACGGTGATAACGTAAATATCATCGTGTATACCGGCGGATGCTCACAGTGGAAGATACAGGGCATCAGCAATCAGAAGAACCAGATATACCAGATAAAGAACGGACAGCTTGCACAGCTTGAAGCTGATATGGGAAGCTCTCCCATGACAAGTGCGGACAACCTTTCCACGTTCATAAAGTACTGTGCAAAGAATTTCCCGGCGAACAGAAACGAGCTTATCCTCTGGGATCACGGCGGCGGATCTGTAAGCGGATACGGCTACGACGAGAAGTACAAGTCAAGCGGTTCAATGGACCTTGCAAATGTCAGCAAGGCTCTCAAAGCGGGCGGAGTGAAGTTTGATTTCATCGGCTTTGATGCCTGCCTTATGGCTACCGCCGAGACTGCACTCATGCTCGATGAATATGCTGATTATCTTATCGCATCAGAGGAGACCGAGCCCGGTGTGGGCTGGTATTACACTAACTGGCTCACGAAGCTGGGCAGCAATACCTCCATGCCTACTGCCGATATAGGAAAGATCATAGTTGACGACTTCGTTGCTACCTGCGCTACACAGTGCAGAGGTCAGAAGACCACGCTCTCCGTTATCGACCTTGCCGAGTTTGCAAATACAGTGCCCGCAAAACTCAACGCATGGGCTAAGTCTGTGAGCAACAAGATAGCTGCGAACGATTACCAGTCAGTTTCCGATGCCCGTTATGCTACCCGTGAGTTTGCTGAAAGCTCCAGGATAGATCAGGTAGACCTTGTGAATCTGGCAGAGAATACTGCGACTCAGGAGGGCTATGAGCTTTCCAAGGCTATCAAGGACGCTGTAAAGTATAACCGTACCTCTGCGAATATGACCAATGCCTACGGTGTGTCCATATACTTCCCCTACAAGAGAGCTTCATATGTTGACTCTGCCTGCAGCACCTACAGCCAGATCGGTATGGACTCAGAGTACAGCAAGTGTATCCGTCAGTTTGCAAAGCTGGAGACAAGCGGTCAGATAGCAGCCGGCGGTACAGGCTCTGCCCTGGGCTCACTGTTCAACCTGGGCAGTGCAGGTTCATCAAGCTCCTCAGGAAATGCCGATATGATAGGTTCACTCCTCGGCGCATTCCTCGGAGGCGGTATGGGCGGACGCTCTATCGCAGGTCTTGACGATTCCAATACAGACTTCATGAAGGACAGCTCAGTGTCCCAGGACGATGCGGCTGAGTACCTTGCAATGAATTACTTTGATGCCTCAAAGCTCACATGGACTCAGGAGGACGGCGAGTACAAGATGACTCTCCCTGAGAATCAGTGGTCACTGGTACATTCACTTGATCTGAATATGTTCTACGATGACGGTTCCGGATATATAGACCTTGGTCTTGACAATGTGTATACATTTGATGACGACGGCAATCTCATTGCAGATACAGACCGCAACTGGCTGGCTATCAACGGACAGACAGTAGCTTACTATCATACAGATACAACAGAGGCAGATGACAAGTGGACTATTTCCGGCTACGTTCCGGCTCTCCTTAACGGCGAGCGTGTAAAGCTGGATATCGTATTCGATACTGACAATCCCAATGGCTACATAGCCGGTGCAACTCCTGACTATCAGCTCTCCGGCGATACAGATACTGTCGCAAAGGAGATGACAGAGCTGAAGGAGGGCGACAAGCTGGATTTCGTATGTGATTACTACACCTATGACGGTACATATCAGGACAGCTATTTCCTTGGCGATACCATTACAGTTGGAAGCAAGATGGAGATCAGCAACTCCGATGTGGGCAGCGGCGAGATGCGCCTTATGTACTGCTTCACAGATATCTACAATCAGGAATACTGGTCAGAAGCCATTTCCGTAAAGTAAATCGGCAAAAGCTCCCGGATGATCTCCGGGAGCTTTTTTATGCCTTTCTGATGCAGTGAGTCATTTTCTGTTCAGGGGCGCCATAGTATTATACAAAGGCGGTGGAGAACTATGAAGGGCTTATTGCACAGCAGGATAATACGGGATACATTGATGCTCACGGTGATGCAGCTCGTGCTGGATTCGGCAGCATTGATGCTCAATTCCTTCATTACCCACAGGCTCGGAACGTCTGCTATAGGCATACTGTCCCTTATGGGGACTTTTTTATCCCTGGCAGGGATACTCTCCAACGGAAACGCCTTCCTCTGTACCAGCCGGCTGATCTCAGAGGAGCTTGGCAGGGAAAACGGCAATCCGGAGAAAGTATTGTTTCACGGAATACAGCTCTGTCTGATGATGAGTACAGCAGTATCCGCCGTACTTATCGCCTTTGCCGAACCGCTCAGTCAGCGTTTTTTCTCCGGCGCACAGATGGCGCAGGCTGTGAGGATAATGCCGGCGGCACTTGTCACAGGTGCTGTCTCCGCCTGTCTCAAAGGCTACCTCAATGCCTGCCGCAGAGCCGGCGCAGCGGCAGTCGGGGACGTTATAGAGTTTGCAGTGAAGTCGGCGGTAATAGTGATCCTGACACTGTCTGCCGGAGAAGCTGACGAGAACGGAGTATGCCGGATACTGATCCTTTCTATAGTTGCCGGCAACTTTGCCTCACTTCTGTACCTGGTGAGCGTGTTTGCAGGTACGCACCGCCGCAGTTCCGGCAGCGGTACTCTGTCATTCCGGAGGTACGCCGCTCTCTCCTTTCCTATAATGGGAGGAGGAGTGCTGACCTCTGTCCTCAGCAGCATGAATGATGCACTTATACCTGTATGCCTGCGTCAGTACGGGGATTCTGCCGACCGTGCGCTGAGTCTGTTCGGAGTCTTTGAAGCCATAGTTATCCCCACACTGTTCTTTCCCTCAGTGGTGCTGTGTTCACTCTCCGGGATGATAGTGAGCGAGTCTGCACGGGCTGCGGCTGCGGAGGACAGCACCCGGATACGCTCACTGACCTCACGGCTGCTGCGGATGACCTTTATCTATGCCGTTATTGCATCAGCGGTGCTTATGCGGACTGGAGCAGCTATAGGGGAGCTGCTGGGCGGAGGTGAGCTTGCAGGACGCATGATAACAGTCATCGCACCGGTAGTACCGTTCATATACCTGGAGATAGTTCTTGAGGCTCTTATCAAGGGAATGGGGATGCAGGGCTTTTCTTCCCTCAACTATCTTGCGGAGTACGTGATACGGATAGCAGTGGTGCTGATATTCGTGCCACGTGCCGGATTTGCAGGCATAGCGGCTTCCTACTACGCCAGCAACGTATTCGGCAACACCATGCGGCTGGTGAAGGTGCTGAAGTCCACGGGAGTTCCGCTTGCTCCTGCAAGGAATATACTGCTGCCGGTCTGCACAGCGGCTGTCACTATGCCGGCTGCCGGGTACATCTGCCGCATCGCAGGTGCAGATACAGTGAAGCTGCCGGGACTGGTATTATTTTCTGCTTTGTGGGTGCTGATGTATTCCGGCATCCTGCTTCTTGTTATAAATATGAATACGGGAAGTATAAATAAGGAAATAATGTTGTGCAACATGAACAAAGAAAGCCGTCAGTTGTAATAGGAAGTGTAGAAATGTTGGTTAAACTATTGCTTTTTATTGTGATTTGATTTATAATATTATTCGTAGTTGTATAAACTGCACATAATTCCATAAGCAGAGGAGCAAAATTGGTATGAAAGAATATGATGTTAACAAAATAAAGAATATCGCACTTGCAGGACATAACGGTTCAGGTAAGACTTCACTCGCAGAGGCTCTGCTTTATAAGGCAGGAGCTACCGACAGACTGGGAAAGACTGCTGACGGTACAACTGTATGTGATTATGATCCCGAGGAGATCAAGAGAGCTATTTCTATCGGAACATCTCTTGCATCTTTTGAATACAGCGGCTACAAGGTAAACCTCCTTGACACTCCCGGACTCTTTGACTTCGCAGCAGAGATGATCGAGGGAATCCGTGCAAGCGATACGGTAATGATAACTGTATCTGCAAAGTCCGGTGTAAAGGTCGGAGCAAGAAAGGCTTATGACGAGGCAGTCAAGCAGGGCAAGTCCACAATGTTCGTCGTTACCAAGATCGACGACAAGGACGCCAACTTCTTCAATGTACTCACAGAGCTGAAGACAGTATTCGGCCCTACAGTATGCCCTGTAGTAGTTCCCGTTATCAGCGGAGGACAGATCGTGTCATACGTCAACCTTATCGAGATGAAGGCTTACAAGTATGATGCAAAGGGCAACGCAGTCGAGACTGAAATGCCTACTGCTGAGATCTCGGAGAAATTCGAGTACCGTGTTGAAGGCCTTATCGCCGCAGTTTCCGAGGCAGTTGCTGAGACCAGCGACGAGCTTATGGAGAAGTTCTTCGAGGGCGAAGCCTTCACACAGAAGGAGCTTATTGACGGCATCCATGACGGTATGAACAGAGGTATCATCACTCCTGTGGTATGCACTTCCGCTGCTGATCTTGCAGGAATAGATATGCTGCTGAAGGAGATAGAGCTTCTGCTCCCGTCACCCGGTGAGGTAGCAAAGGCTGAGGCTGAGACTGCATCCGGAGATGTTATCGAGACTGAGTGCGACGTGAACGCACCTCTCTCAGCATACGTATTCAAGACCATTGCCGATCCTTTCGTAGGCAAGATGTCAATGATACGTGTAATGTCCGGAAAGCTCACTGCCAACAGCGATGCTTACAACTCAGCTACAGGTTCATCGGAGAAGATCGGCAAGCTGTACAGCCTCTGCGGAAAGAAGCAGACTGAAGTACCGGCAGCATTCGCCGGAGACATCGTTGTAGCTTCAAAGATCTCTGCAAATACCGGAGATACCCTGTCTGATGCTTCAAGAGTGCTCACCTTCGCACCGATGGAGTTCCCGAGACCTTGCTACTCCATGACAGTAAAGGCAAAGGCACAGGGAGATGAAGCAAAGATCTCCTCCAGCATACAGAGACTTATCGAAGAGGATCCCACACTCACATATACTCAGGACGACAGCACCAAGGAGCAGATACTCAGCGGTCTCGGCGAGCAGCACATCGAGGTGGCAGCTGCCAAGCTCAAGAGCAAGTTCGGTGTTGATATCAATCTTACAGTTCCGAAGATAGCCTACAAGGAGACTATCCGCAAGAAGGTAAAGGTACAGGGAAGACACAAGAAGCAGTCCGGCGGCCACGGTCAGTTCGGTGACGTATGGATCGAGTTTGAGCCGTGCGTAAGCGATACACTGGTATTCGAGGAGAAGATCTTCGGCGGTGCAGTTCCCAAGAACTACTTCCCGGCAGTACAGAAGGGACTGGAAGAGTCCGTAAGGAAGGGCGTCCTTGCAGGCTGCCCCGTAGTAGGACTCAAGGCTATCCTGGTAGACGGTTCATACCATCCTGTTGATTCATCAGAAATGGCATTCAAGACCGCTGCTTCCATCGCATACAAGGAAGGACTCCGTCAGGCTGATCCGGTCATGCTTGAGCCTATCGGCGAGCTGAAGGTAACTGCTCCCGACGATAATACCGGAGACATCATGGGCGAGCTGAACAAGCGCAGAGGCAGAGTACTGGGTATGGAGCCTGCCGGTCACGGCATCACAACTATCGTTGCAGAGGTTCCGCTCCGTGAGATGCACGACTTTGCGATGTATCTCCGTCAGACCACAAGAGGTCTGGGCAGCTTTACTCTGGACTTCCTCCGCTACGAGCAGCTCCCGGCAAATCTTCTTGCAGATGTTATCGCATCAGTGAATGCCGAGGAATAAGAAATGACAATAGCCTCCGTCCGTATACCGGGCGGAGGTTTTGCGCTGTCAGGAAGAAAAAAATGGCGATAACCCCTTGACAAACGGGAACTGTTGTGATAAAATATTATTGCCGCTTGTAAAC
>DNLQ01000096.1 GCA_003488415.1 Ruminococcus sp.
TGCAGAAAAAGAAATTCAATCTCTCAGGCCCTATCGCCTTTGCTATCGCAGTGCTGGTGCTCCTGATCTTCATTCCGTTCAACCTTATCTCAAACTACTATGACAAGGTTATCGACATGACTCCCTCCGGACAGTACACTCTCACCGACAAGGCTGCTGAGATACTCAAGGAGACGTCAGGTCAGCAGATAGATGTTTTCTTCCTGGACGACGAGCTGGTATTTGAAAAGTACCCCCAGTCTCTCCCGGTATACCATACTCTCAGTGAGCTGGAAAAAAGAGACAATATCACTCTTACTTATTTCGATCCCGATGAGAACATCACTCTCGCTAAAGAGCTTGATCCCGACGGCATCCTCGGTATGGAAGCTGATGATATCTTCATCAGAGCAAACAATACCGTTAAAAGAATACCCTACGCAAAGCTCTGGTCCAGAAATTCACAGGAACTCCTGGAGTACGCCGGAGAGGAAGTTGTCATGAGCGCTATAAAGCTCTGTACCGACGGCAACCTCCCCAAGGTATACTTCATCACCGGATACAGCGACAAGACTATCGACAACGTTTACTCCGGATACGCTGACGCTATCGCTTCAGACAACTACTCTGTAGAGTCCCTTGACCTCAGTTCCGTTGACGCAGTTCCTTCTGATGCAGCTATCGTATACCTTGCAGGCTGCGACAGGGACATCTCCGCCGCAGACAGAGAAAAGCTCAGCAAGTACATCGACAACGGCGGTGCAATTTCAATGATACTCCCTCCTTCAGAAACAGAGGGACGCTTCACCAACATTGAAAACCTCCTTGCAAAGTTTGAACTCTCCATGGACTACAACCAGATAAGCGAGAGCAACAAGGCATACCAGTACCGTGACCAGGATAATATGCAGAGCCCTGATTACTTCAAGGTGTCCTACCCCATGCCCGGTGAGGATCAGAGTGAGAACCTTACCTCAGAACTCAACAATACCATCGCAGCAGGCAATACAATGTCCAGCGATATGGTGGGAATCTCACACTGCCGCAGCTTCAGCGCACTCACAAGCTCCAGTGAGATGATAGAGAAGAACTCCATTATCGAGAACCTCCCCACATCCCAGGACTCCGGTGAGTACACTGTTATCAGCACTCCCATGGGCGGTGACAAGGATACGGCAAAGGAAGCTGAGGCTCTCAGCAACTCACCCGTGATACTCGGCTGGTACTCCTACAACAAGCAGACCGGCGCAAAGCTCATCGCCGTAGGCTCTGATGACATTATCCAGAATGAAGCAGTATCTCCGAATACCGTTGCTTCAAGAACACTCGTACTGTTCAGCAACACATGGCTGTTCAACAGTGACATCAGCATGGGTATCGGAAACAAGTCAAACAGCTACGACCTTATGCACTTCGACAGCGCTGAGGCTGCTACTTCCGCAATGAACAGAAACTTCATCTTCCCGGCAATACTCGCACTCTGCGGACTTGCTGTATGGCTGAAAAGGAGATATGCCTGATGAAAAAGCCTATCATAGCACTTGCTGCTCTTACTGTGGCTGCCGCTGCTTCTATAGGTGCGTTCCTCGCAGTAAAGAACAAGGACGACAAAAACAAGCAGCAGGAAGCTGATACAAATGCAGATAAGATACTGTTCTCACTGGACGCAGAGCTTATCAATTCCGTTACCTTAGACGGTAAGGAGGGCGTCTTCTCCGTTGAAAAGCAGGCAGGCCTCTGGCAGCTCACATCTGCTCCGGCAGATTTCTTCCCGGTCAATCAGACCAACATACAGCAGCTGTGTACATCCTTCTCTTACCTCACTGCCAGCAACAGCTACGGTGAGATCACCGATGAGAAGCTCACTATGTACGGTCTGGATGATCCTTTCACTCTGACAGTTACAGACTCCGAACCCCATGTGCTGCACATAGGCGCTGAAAGTCCGACAAAGGACTACTACTACGCCACAGTTGACGGAAAGTCCAATATATACGCTATTACCTCCGGTGTGGCAGAAGAATTCATGCTCACCGAGAACAAGCTCCGCTCCACTGATCTTATCTCCTACGGCGACAAGGATATTGTGGAGATCAGGCTGGAGAAAGACGGAAAGTCCGTTTACGATCTCATCTACGATAACGATGAAAGAAAATGGAAACTGCCGGATGAGTACTCCGCTCTGAAACTGGATGAGACAGCAGTTACATCCATGATAAACTACCTCACCCGTCTGAATGTTTATTCCCTCCTTGAGAACCACCTGGACGATCTTTCAGTATACGGCTTCGACAAGCCCGATGCAGAGATGGTATTCAAAGGTTCGGACGGCAGCGAGGAAAAGATCATATTCGGCAGCAAGCATACAGATCCCGATACTACCCCGATACTTATGACCAATACCAATCAGGCTGCTTATATGTACACCGGAGACATCTACTTCAAGGACTACACTCTCCTTGACTTCATCGCAAATGTGGTGGAGGGTGCGAATATGTACAGCATCACAGGATTCGATATAAAGGCTCCCGGCTGTGAGGACTCCTTCACTATCAATATGAAAGAAGGCACAGGTGAGTGCAGAGGTACTAAACTCGACTTCACCAACGCTGTTCTCTCAAGTCTCTTTGACAGCTTCTACAACACCTTCTCCTACATCTCTGTCAGCAAGATAGATACCGAAGCAAAGCCCGTACTGAAGGATCCGCTCATATCAGCAGTATACCACTACGACGGAGATCAGGACGCCACACTTGACCTCGTGGATGCAGGCGGCGGACGCTCCTATATCTTCGTTGACGGAAAGTACATCGGTCTGATCTGCGACAATACCATGCTCTCCGGAAGCAAGTCAGTCAGCGCAGCTTACGAGGCTATGTGCGGACAGGCTGGTCTTGAACCATCTGCCGGCACTGACTCCGATGAGGCAGACAAGTCCGGAGCAGAGACAGAGGATGCAGAGAAAACAGATGATCCAGCTTCTGAGGAAACCGCTGAGTCAGAAGATGACAGCAGTGAAAAGACAGTTGAGAAGAACCCTCTCGCAGACTGATCAGAACTGACAGCGCAATTAAAAGCGTGCCACCTAAGCGGCAAGATTATTGCGCCCGATAGAAGTTTAAGCCATAGTATTTCTGATGTACGGTCAGAAGTACTATGGCTTTTTTATTGACAATGCGCCGGTGCTATGCTATAATTGTTACTAATATAAACCGGGATCCAGCGATACAAAAGATTACAGATCTGTATGAACGGAGAGGTCGATAATGAATATTCAGGTCATCAGAGCAACGGAAACCTGGCAGCAGGCAGGTGCATATTATGTCCGCATACAGGGTATGGCAAAACAGCATAATATACCATTACATCAGGAATTTGATGAACATGACACCTCAGACACAGAATACATCGTTCTGACAGGCAATGACTTTCCGGTTGCGACTTGCAGATTTTATAAACTCGATGCAAACAGTGCAATGATAGGAAGAGTAGTTGTTTTACCCGAATACAGAGGCAAAGGATTGGGGAAACAGACGGTTCTTGAAGCCGAAAAATGGCTGAAAGAAAAGGGATATTATACTGCTGTTGTTGAAAGCCGTACTGTTGCAGTGGATTTTTACAAAAAAATCGGATATTCCATTACAGACGGCAGTATCATACACGGAGATACATTTGATTGTATCAGAATGGAAAAGAGAATAATATAAACCAGATCGGAATTTATCGGAGCAATGCTCCGATAAGCAATGAATAATGAATAAAGAATAGTGAATAAATAATAATTCAATGCCCCGAAGTACTTTGATACGCTTCGGGGCAAATCTTCTATATGGTTATCTTTCTGATGATTCAGGGGCATTTTTGTGTAAAAGATCTTTGCATACACAGCAGCACGGTACGGCAGGAGCTGACGGCTGTCACACTATAGCTCAAACCCGGCTGACGGCATATAATGAAAAAGAGAGCCTGCCGCAAAGGCGCTCTCCACAGAATATCCCAGAAAGGAATGTTGCTATGCCTAATGTCTTTCTCAGCCCCTCGACTCAGGAATGGAACGAGTATGCCACAAGCGGCAACGAGGAGCTTTATATGAACCTGCTGGCTGACAGACTTCAGCCATATCTGCGCTCCAGCGGTATACGCTTTGTACGCAATGATCCGGAAAGGAATGTACAGGGAGCTATCGCTGACTCCAATGCCGGAAGCTATGATGTACACCTTGCGCTGCACAGCAATGCTGCTCCGGAAAACCTTGCCGGAAAGCTCCGGGGAGTGGATGTATATTTTGCCCCGGGAAGTTCCCAGAGCGAAAAGCTGGCGAACATCATTGCCAATAATATGAAGTCGGTCTATCCCCTTCCGGATAAGGTCAGAGCCGTACCCACCCGTACTCTGGGTGAGGTGCTGCGGACAAAGGCTGTAGCCGTGCTTGCGGAAATAGGTTACCACGACAACTACTCCGACGAGGCGTGGCTGAAAAACAACCTTGAGACTATCGCCGCTAATCTTGCCCGCTCACTATGCGACTATTTCGGTATTCCCTTCGTACAGCCCTCGGCAGTGCGCTGGGGAACCGTAGTGACCGACGGCTCCAATCTGAATATCCGCAGCTATCCAAGTACGGACGGCAGGATCATTGGCTCGATACCAAACGGCGCTTCAGTGATGATAGACGGAGAGACCGGCGGCTGGTACGTTGTGAGCTACGGCAGCACCACCGGATACTCCTCAGGCGACTACATCATCATCTAAGCTGCATCACAGATTCCTGTACAGTATGACAAAAAGGAGGATATGCAGTAGAACGGCAAAGATATTCACTGTCCAGAAGTACCAGTGCTTAGTCTTGTGACGGAATGTCCTCATGCCTAAGATCGCTCCCGCAGCACCTCCTGCAAGTCCCAGTGTGAGAAGCGTTGCTTCTTTGGTACGCCATTTATTCTGCTTTGCCAGCTTCTTATCCTTTCTGTATGCCAGAAATGTGATCACCGACATGATGATCATATATCCTGCAAGGCATAAAAACGGCAGTACTCTTCGCTGTGTCTCTGTCATAAACTTCCTCCTACTCACTTACGCTGAAATCTGTATCAAGAGTGCAAAGCACCTTGTAGTCCGGGTAGTGCTCCTGTATCTCGTCTACAACATGATCGTATACGGCAACTCTGTCACTTGTTCCGAAATCCACTATCATATCGAACTGTATCACCTTGGTTTCCTCGTTCATGCTGAAACCGTGTATCTGTATAACATGGTCATGTGACAGCGCTATCCGTATTACCTCATCCCGTATCTCTGTCATACGGGGATCAAGTGTATTCATGGCGTATATGCTCATTGCTGTGAGTATTATGTTGTGCTTCGCATAAAGAGCGGCAGTCGCTGCTCTTTCAAGCTGGTCTATCTGTACGGCTGTAAGGGTATCAGGTACTTCTGCATGGAGCGAGCAGTTGAGCCTGTCAGGACCGTAATCATGGAATATCACATCAAAGACTCCCTGCACCTCCGGCAGCTCCATTACCGTATCCCTTACAGCCCTTGCTGTTTCCGCACTTACCCTGTGTCCCAGCAGATCAGAGATCGTACTGCGGAGCATATCATATCCCGATCTCAGTATCAGTACAGATATCACGGCTCCAAGCCATGCTTCAAGGCTGAGTCCCGTGAGTATGAATACTATTGCCGCTGCCAGTGTTGTAAAAGAAATTACAGCATCATTCAAAGCATCTGTGCCGGAATTGATAAGTGAATCAGAGCTTACCGTTTTTCCCACCCTCTTCACGTACCTGCCAAGCACTACCTTCACTGCGACCGCTATTGCCACGATAATAAGCGATACTGCGGAGTAGTCCGGAGTTTCCGGTACTATTATCTTCTTCACCGACTCAATAAGCGATGTGATGCCGGCGTAGAGTATGATGACTGATATCACCATTGCGCTGAGATATTCTGCCCTGCCGTGTCCCCATGGATGCTCCTTGTCCGGCTGCTTTCCGGCAACCTTTGCACCTATTATCGTTATTATCGACGAACCTGCATCACTGAGGTTGTTCACTGCATCAAGAGTTATCGCAATGGATCTTGAAAGTACTCCGATAACTGCCTTGAATGCAGAAAGAAATATATTTGCAGCAATACCTATGATACTTGTGCGTATTATGATACTGCTCCTGTTTTTCACTGTTTCAGGCATCAGAATACCTCCTTGATGATTTTGATTTTATTGTATCATATTATTTACTTGATTTCAACATGAAAATGTTAGCTGTTTCTGCCATATCATAAAATTCCGCTTGACCTGTGCCATGGGTTATGATATAATAATAATGTATGCAGAATATTTATGTATCAACTGCATTAAATATAAATACCTATTATGACAAAACTGGAGGAGAATTATGAAAAAACTTTCTTTTGCAAAAGCAGCCGCAGTCCTCACACTGTCACTCTCTGCTGCATCAATGCCTCTCACGACATCAGCTCCGATCATCAATGCTTATGCTGTACCCGCTGCTGAGAATTTCGGTGTTTCTATCTCAAACAGAGTTGTTCCCACCGGCAACATCGCTCAGGGCAAACCCTACAGTATCAGCGGAAATATCAGTTCAGGCTCTGCTATCAGCCTTGTTTACGGCGGCGTATACAG
>DNLQ01000024.1 GCA_003488415.1 Ruminococcus sp.
GGGAGCAGATCTCTGATCTGCGTATATGCAAGGGCTTTCAATAAAATATAATGAATGCTCTGCATTCATTATATCAGATCTGAATAATAATGTCAATATGTGTCGTATCCCGGTTTTCATGAAAAACAGGCACAATACTGTTATATTTCCGGATAATTCAGAACCGTTATTATTCGGGACAGGATAAATGAAGAGTCCCCGGAGCAGAGTTCGTCCCTTGCTCCGGGGATCATTTTGTCAGTTGTTATTGTTTACTGAACCGTATTGTTCTGAGATCATATTATCATACTGTACCACTTCATCTGTGTAGCCTGTGGGATCGAAAATCTTCTTCTCCACCGGCTCGTCGATACGGAGATCGGACAGCTCATAGTGATCTCCCTGACTATTGTCATACATTATAAGGAAACCGTACCATAGATCCACATAGAACTTAAAGTGTCCCTTCCACCAGTCTCCCTCTACCTCGGCACACTCTCTGCCGTTTACTTCCGTCACGCTGTTTATCTGCCATGCAGTGAGATCGTTCAGATGTGACTGTGAGAGCTGAGGCTCGATGCCGCAGGACGATGCAAGTCCTGTCCATGAACCTCCCTGATGTGCTACAGAGACATTCTCTCCGGTTTTGTCAAGAACCATCCAGTCGTTTATTCCGAGATTCATACCGCTGAATCCTGATGCCGCAAAGCTCTTTCTGTATGTCATATTTACATCTGAAACATCGTAAAATAATCCGTCATATAAATAAGTCGAGTAGTTCTTTCTGTTCAGTTCATCTGTCACCTCTGTCCATGAATAGTAATTCTCCTGATCGTAGCCGAAATCAGTAGTTATCACAGCACCGTTGAAGCCAGATGTATGATGACCGGATACAGTAGAAAAGTAATGCTCAGAGGTCAGCATCATTTCATAGATGTAGCTTTTCAGCTCCGGAGCATTCAAGGAATCGGTATCTTTTGCAGCCTTCATCTCGTTGATATAGCGCTCCCGGTCGAGACGTCTCGGCCCGTTCTTTTTGTAGTCCTCGTATGCTGCCATTATCATTTCACCATGTTCAGAATCCGTCATCACACGATGCTCGGACTGAAGTATCTCCACGGGATAGAGAGTCTCCTTTGTGGGAGCTTCTGTAGGTGCCTCTGTCGGTGCTTCTGTGGCAGCTTCTGACTCAGCAGGCTCTTCACCTCCGTATGATCCCGTTATTTCAGGCGGAGCTGCCCTTCCTTTAAGAAGCAGTAAAGCTCCCACACCTGTTCCTGCTATTACCGCTGTAACGGCAGCAGCTGCGGCTATTCTGCTCCATATAGATCTGCGGTATCTCTCAACTCCCTGTACGCTGTCGCCAGAACCTGCTTTTTCACGGTACAGTCTGCGACTGCGGCGGTAGATACGGTCACGGCTGCTCTCCGGGACTGCAAAGTCCTCTGAGAGCCTTTCTGCTGTATCATTATCCATTCCAAGTATATCAAGGTCAATGTCTTTCTTCATAGTATCCCTCCTCAGAGCGTTATTCCCTCGGCAGACAGCATCTCCCGCAGCTTCTTTGCTGCACGACTGCATCTTTTCCTTACTGCTGCCGGAGTCATGGAAAGCTCCTTTGCTGTTTCCCCGGAGCTTATGCCGTAGTAGTACCGGAGAAGTATTATTGATGAATCAGGCTCTCCCAGCGACTTTATACAGTCAAGGAGCTTCCGGCGGATAAGTGAATGGTCGGCTTCGCCTTCAACGTCATCCGGTGCGGCAAGGTGATCGGCTGCACCTTCCTCAACAGAACTGCTGATCCGGCTGTGAGACGAGAGCCTGTTGTACATATCTATGGCAGTCCTGTCTGCTATGCTGCCTATGAGTCCTTTAAGTTCTCCGTTACGAGTGTTCGGAGACGAGCATCTGAAATAGACCTCCGAGAAAACGTCGCTGACGCATTCCTCTATGTCCTCCCGGGATGCAGTACGCCTTAGCCTGCCGAATACTACCGCATAGACATATCTGTAATACTCATCAAACAGTGCCCTCTGTGCAGCATCAGGCGACTTCTCCATAAGTAAACGGTATTCGCTGTCAGTCATAGACTGCCCCCTTTCCTTCTGAAGCGCTTCTGTATAATATACTCCCTCCGGAGCGCCGAACTGTGACACACAGATACAAAAAAGCCATAAAGAAGCTGTTCGGCTTCTTTATGGCTTTCTGAACCGGTATTGTCTGAGGCTGCGGATCACTGTCCGATAGCTGTTACGCCAGCCTTTGTGATCAGGCTTACAATAGTCATTATACAGCCTGCAAGAAGTACTCCCAGCATTACTGCTGAAACGCTCTTCTTGAAATCAAGGTCAAGTATGCTTGCAGCAAGTGTGCCTGTCCATGCGCCTGTGCCGGGGAGCGGTATTCCCACGAACAAGAGCAGAGCCCAGAACATTCCCTTTCCTGCCTTCTCCTTCAGCTTTTCACCGCCTTTGTGTCCCTTATCCAGGCACCATGTGAAGAATTTGCCGATATAGGGCTTGTCCTTGCCCCATTCAAGTATCCTTCTTGCAAAGAAAAAGATAAAGGGGACGGGTATCATATTGCCGATCATAGAGATAATCAGACACCAGTGCCACGGAAGTCCGGCTGCTGTCCCGTAGGGAACTGCACCTCTAAGCTCCACAAGCGGTACCATTGAGATCAGAAATGTGATTATATAATGTTTTAACATAGTTTCTCTCCTATCAACTCAGATAAATACATTATCTCACATAACTGCGCTAAAGTCAAGGAGTTTTGCATAATCCGGCGTTTTCAACAAAAAAAGCAATGCCGCACACTCTCCGTCTGTCCTGACAGAGTGTACAAGCAGAGACACACTGATTCATGCACTTTGCACATAGCCCTTCCGCACAAATCGACAGCTTCTGCGTATTATATGTGGTATAATCGTCATTGAACAAAAGATACAGGAGGTCAGGATATGGTAGACATAAAAAGTGAGAACGGAACTGCCATAGCAGTACTCAGCGGAGAGATAGATCACCACTCCGCAAAGGAGATGCGGGCAGTGCTTGACAGGTTCATAGTCACCATGCAGCCTGAAATGATGGCAATGGATATGAAGAACATAACCTTTATGGACAGCTCCGGAGTCGGGCTTATTATGGGCAGATGCAAGCTGCTGAAGGAGTGCGGGGGAAGGCTTGAGGTACACGATCCGCCGCCGTATATACGCCGGGTGCTGAAGCTCTCAGGCATCGAGCGGATAGTCAGGATCAAATGACAGTCCGCAGGATAAGGAGGAACATATGGAAGTAATAAACGAAATAAGATTCATTATGCCGTCGCTGTCTGTGAACGAGGCTGCGGCAAGGGCTGTCGTATCGTCATTCATGGTACAGGCTGATCCCACCGTTGAGGAGCTGTCGGATGTGAGGACTGCGGTATCAGAAGCGGTGACCAATGCCATAGTACACGGCTACAGGGGAACAGCAGGAAAAGTGGAAATGACCGTCAGACTCCTTGCCGGCAGAGAGATATATATACGCATAAAGGACTCCGGCTGCGGTATACCGGATGTTGAAAAAGCCATGGAGCCGCTTTACACCACAGCTCCGGAGGAAGAGCGCTCGGGACTGGGATTCTCG
>DNLQ01000065.1 GCA_003488415.1 Ruminococcus sp.
CAATAGTCAGAGGAGTCAGGACGCTCCACGGCGCTGAGGTATCCGCAACGGATCTCAGAGGAGGTGCAGCTATGGTGACAGCAGCACTTGCAGCGGAGGGAGTATCAGTCATCACGGACATACCACATATCGACAGAGGCTATGAAAGAATAGAGAACGCAGTTGCAGGTCTGGGCGGAAGGATCAGACGCATCTGACCTGCTGCTCCGGAGTTTGGAGATAAAATGAACGACATCGAAAAAACCACGATACAAAGGGTGAACAGCGGCAAGCGGATGCGGCGAAGGCGACGGTTCATGAGCGTCTACGCTCTTGTAGTGCTGCTGCTGGTCGTCTTTGCCGGAGCTCTGGCAAGTCTGACCTTTCTTTTCAAGGTCAACGAGATCATAATTTCCGGCGAGTCCGACACCTACACCTATATGGAAGTTGTTGATGCTGCCGGGATACGTGCCGGAGACAACCTGATACGTATGGATACCAGCATTAACGAGCAGAGTATAGAGGATTCGCTGCTTTTTGTGGAGGAAGCAAAAGTTGACAGAGTTTTCCCTTCTACCATAAAGATACACGTAAGCCAGTGTATCCCTGCATTCAACGTAGAGTTCCTGAAGGGCGGCAGCAGTTCCGGCGATGATGCCGAAACTGAGGTGAACAAGAAAAAGGACGGAGGAGTCATGCAGGTCAGCCGGGGAGGAAAGATACTTGGTATCAATGACTTCTACGTTGACGCACTCCCCACGATCTACGGTTTCGACATCACACCTGAGACCTTCGGAAAGGGAATGGTGATGCAGTCCTCTGAGCCAGAGAAGCAGAAGGTGTTCGACCAGCTCATAGAACGTTTTGACAAGTGGGACGGCAGCGATATAGTCTACATTGACATGACCGATCCCTATGAGATCGAGATATGCTACCGCAGCGGGATAATCTTCCGCATGGGCGACTTTACCGATGTGCAGTACAAGCTGGATCTTGCAGAAAACGTAATGCAGGACGAGAGCGTCAAGGGCAAGAAAGGCTATCTCACTATGATAGGCACGAATCAGTGCAGCTTTCGTATGACTGACGAACCTGCGGAAGCATCTGAAAAGATAGAGCCTCCGCAGGTACAGGCGACAGATGCTGCCGGTAATATCGTTACCACTACCACAGACGACATCTACCGTCCGCCCACCTTCGTTACTACCGCAGCTCCCCAGGAGCAGTACCCTGTACAGACCACTCCGGCACAGGACCAGGGCTGGAACAATACCTGGGACGGCAATGTCTGGAATGGCGGACAGGATCAGTGGAATAACGGGCAGAACCAGTGGAGCGGTGAAAATTACGGTCAGAACGGCTATACAGATCAGTGGGGGCAGAACGGACAGCAGCAGTGGGGAGACACCTCAGGACAGCAGACTCCATGGCAGAGTCAGGGCTATCAGAGCGCTGATGACTGGGTGAACAACCGTCCTGCTGTGGGAGTTGAACCCGACGAGGGCTATTTTGATGAAAATGGCAATTTCCACTACTGGTGGCCATAATACCCAGAAACTGTGGTAAATATGGCGCAAAACGTTGTAACGATTCTGTAACCGTTTGTTGATAGTGCTGAATTATAAAAAATTCAGTTTGAGACTTGCAAAAAAAATGTTTCTATGATATAATATAGAATGTATCTAAGTCAGAATTCGAGATAAAGGATCATAAAAAGAGTAGGAGGCGTTTTTCAAATGTCAGATTTTAATTATGAGGAAGCCATGGAACCCGATGTTAATATTAAGGTCATCGGCGTTGGCGGCGGCGGTGGAAATGCCGTAAACTGCATGGTGGAATCCGATGTAAGCAACATCGAATATATAGCGATCAATACAGATGCCAAGGCTCTGAATAAGTCCAAGGCAACAACAAGGATCCCGATAGGTCAGAAGCTCACAAAAGGCAGAGGTGCAGGCAACAAGCCTGAGATCGGTGCAAAGAGTGCTGAGGAGAACAGAGATGAGATCGAAGCACATCTCAAGGGCGCTGACATGATCTTTATCACTGCCGGAATGGGCGGCGGTACAGGTACAGGTGCCGCACCTGTAGTAGCAAAGATAGCAAAGGAAATGGACATTCTGACAGTCGCTGTTGTGACCAAGCCCTTCCTGTTTGAGAGAGAGCAGAAAATGGCTCAGGCTGAGGCTGGTATCGCAGAGCTGAGAAAATATGTCGATTCACTTATCGTTATACCTAACGAGAGACTTCTGGTAGGCTACGAGAAACAGCCTCTTACAATGAAGCAGTCATTCTCACTTTCAGATGACGTACTCAAGACAGGTGTAAAGAGCATATCAGACCTGATCGTGGAGGAGGGTTACATAAACCTCGACTTCGCAGACGTTTCTACAATCATGAGAGGCGCCGGTTATGCTCACATGGCTATCGGTCACGGCTCCGGCAAGGAGAAGGCAAGAGAAGCTGCAAACGCCGTTATCTCCAGCCCGCTGCTTGAGACAAATATCTCCGGAGCTAAGAGACTCCTTATCAATATAGCTATGTCTGAGGATATCCTTTCTTCAGATGTTGATACAGCTACAAAGATGATCACAGATACAGCAGCAGACGGTGTTGAGTTCATCTTCGGTACAGCATTCAAGGAGGATATGCAGGACGAGATGACAATTACTGTTATCGCAGCAGGCTTTGACGAGGATGACTCTGCATCAGATAACGGCTATGGAAGCGTTACAAATGCTGACGATGAGGAGGATATCATCCCTATCGACAATCCGCTTATCGACGGACTCGGATTGGATCACGCTTCAAAGAACACTTCTAACACTGATACAGATCTTGATGAGATTTTCAGGATGTTAGGCAACTGATCGCAGAAATATCGCAGAAACAAGGACAGCAGTGCTGAACTGCTGTCCTTTTATTTTACATTTAGTATAAAACATTGATATTTTTATGGTAAAATGCACTAAAATCCACTAAAAAATTCTACATAATAATAGTTGAATTATTATAGGGAAAGTGATATAATTAATAAAAGGCATTTTTTATCCCTTTAATTTTTATTCCGCAGACCCTGCGGGGAATGGAGTGTAACATCATGGAACCTACCGTTTTAAGGACAACGAAAATAGGAAACGGTTTCGTTAAGGAGGACGTTCTCACATACCTCGACGAGCTGAACTCTAAGATCGAAGCCCTGGAAGACGATCTGAAAAAGGCTAAGGAGAGCGGTCCCGAGACTGATCCCCAGGAGATTACAAAGTATAGAAATCAGGTCGATAACCTGCAGGAAAAACTCAACGCATCAAATAATGCTCTGAGAGCCGCAAGAAAAGAGAACGAGGATCTCAAGAAGCAGCTTGAAGCTGTAAGCAGAGGCGGAGCAGCTCCTCAGGGTGCTGCTAATCCACAGGCACAGCAGGCTCTTGAGGCTGCTAAGAAGGAGATCGAGACTTTACGCAGCCAGCTCAAGACCGCTCAGACTGCACAGGCAGGAGCTCAGGCTAATGCTCAGACACAGCAGGCTCTTGACACCGCTAAGAGAGAGATCGAGACTCTGCGTAATCAGGTCAAGACTGCTGAACAGAAGGCTGCTGCTGCCGAGCAGAAGGCTGCCGCTGCGGCTGCCGCAGGAAATGCGCCTGCCGGCAATCCTGCTGCTGAGGCTGAGCTTGTAAAGGTCAAGGCTGACCTCGACAGGATCGGAAATGATCTTGAGAATATGACATCCGAAATGGCTGCAAAGCATAAGGAAATAAAGGAGAAGGATGCGACGATCGCCAACCTTACAAAGGAGAAGGAAGAAGCTATCGCCAAGAAGGAAAGTGAGATCAAGGAACTCAACGATGAGATCACTAAGCTCAAGGATGAGGCTAATAACCCTGTTGCAATGATGGGTACGATGTTTGCTGAAGCTCAGAAGACTGTAAACGCTTTGAAGGCACAGGCTAAGGATGAGGCTGATGCCGTTACCAAGGAGGCTAAGGAGAAGGCTGAACAGATGACCAAGGAGGCTTCCGAGGTACTGGATAAGGCTACAAACGAGGCTAACCAGAAGGCTGATCAGATCATCAGGGAAGCTAACAAGACTGCTGAGAAGACTATCTCCGAGGCAGATTCCAAGGCTAAGGCTACTGTCGCCGAGGCAGATGCAAAGGCTGACAAGGTAAATGAGATGTCTTCTACAGTACGCAAGATGCTCCTTAACGAGATCGAGAGCGTGAACAGCAAGTTCAGCGACATTTATACATCGATCAGCAAGCTCTCAGGTCAGGCTGCTGACCGCATGAGCGAGGCAAGAAATATCATCTCCGAGGCACGTAACGCTGTTGAGGGCGGTGAAAAGGGCGCTGACAAGCCCGCTGCAAAGAAGGAGGTCTCTTTCTTTGAAGGTTTCGGCGGTACTCCGCAGCCTGAGTCCAAGAATGACAGCAAACCCAGCAGTGATAACTGGGCACAGTCGTTCGCAAAGGCTGCTGCCAAGGAAGCAGATAAGGACGACGACAAGAGTAAGAAGAGCGATGAGCCTGCTCAGAAGAAGACCAATAACTTCAACTTCGATATGGCTGAACTCCTGAAGGCTGCTGAAGAAGCTGCACAAAGCGAGGGAGAATAATCACTGATCTTTCCGGTCAGTCTTTTACCGGACTGACCGGCTATATGACCGGGTAGCTTAACTAAAGAGCGTTGCATTTTCTCTGGCTGATCTCAGGGTTTTTCAAAGGTGCCGGTGCAAGTCCGGCTCGTGGTCGAATAATTATATGCGAGGTATTGTAAAATGTACGAAGACAAGACATTAGTCTGCAAGGATTGTGGAAACGAGTTCGTTTTCACTGCAGGCGAACAGGAGTTCTATGCTGAGAAAGGCTTTGAGCATGAGCCTCAGAGATGCAAGGCTTGCCGTGACGCAAGAAAGAGCTCCGGAAGAGGCGGAGAGAGAGTAATGTACACAGGTGTCTGTGCAAACTGCGGCGGAGAGGCTAAGGTTCCTTTCGAGCCCCGTGACGGCAGACCTGTTTACTGCAGCGACTGCTACGCTAAACTGCACGCAGAGTGATTTCTGCATATATTCTGAGGCACAGCTACGGCTGTGCTTTGGATTATATAGATGTCTATGAACAATCATTGACAAAATTAAAACAATGTCCCGGAAAGGATGATCAAAATGCAGATCACAAAAGAAACAATAATCGGAGAGATCCTCGATACAGATTTTGAGGTTGCACCGTTCTTCCTTGAGATCGGAATGCACTGCCTCGGCTGTCCTGCATCGAGAGGCGAGTCCATCGAGGAGGCTTGCGCTGTTCACGGTACAGATCCCGACGCTCTCGTTGCTAAGCTCAACGATTACTTCGCTAAGAAGGCGTAAGACATTAAGCGTGCCGGATCCCGGCACGCTATTTTTCTGGAGGTTTACAATGCTAGATAACAGACTGAAACTGTGTGCAGAAATGGTGAGCGGAGAGGGAACGGTCTGCGATGTTGGAACAGACCACGCAATGCTGGCAGCAGAGCTGATAAACAGCGGAAAGTGCAGCCGTGTCATTGCTTCGGACATCAAGGAGGGACCGCTGGAGTCCGCACGCCGTACAGTGGAGAAGTACGGCATCAGCGACAAGGTGGAGCTTGTACTCTCTGACGGACTGGATAACGTTTCACTGGAGGGCGTCACCGATGTGGTGATCGCCGGAATGGGCGGAGAGACTATTGCCGATATTATTGACAGCTGTAAGGATCTGATGTACTCCGACATCCGGCTCATACTCCAGCCAATGACCAAGGCTGAGGAGCTTCGCCGCAGACTCTACTATTCCGGCTATTCCGTGGAGGAGGAGAGAGCGGTAGAGGATGGGGAAAGGCTGTATACCGTACTGCTTGCAAGGTGGGAGGAGCAGTGGACTGAGCTTACAGAGTATGAAGCAGTTGCAGGATTCTTTGATGACGAAGACGAAACCGGCAAAAAGTACCTTGCCGCAGAGGCTGCCAGATATGGACGAATCGCCGAGGCTCTGGAGTCTGCCGGAAGGCTTAGTGATGCTGTACACGCCTCAGCCATACAGTACAAGCTGCAAAACGGGTGCGATCCTGTTCAGCTGGACGAGATATACAGCTACCTTGATTCCCTGTACCCATTTGCCTCACAGGACAGCTGGGATAACTCCGGACTCCTTGTAGAGAGCAGTAATGATGAAATATGTAAGGTGCTGCTGACTCTTGACATAGATAAACGTGCGTTGTACGAGGCAGAGAACAAGTCTGCGGACCTTATTATCTCTCATCATCCGGTGATATTTGAACCGCTCAGGCAGATGCGCTGCGGAGATCCGGTGTACAGGCTTGTGGAGGACGGTATATCGGCTATCTGTATGCACACGAATGTGGACAAGGCGGCAAAGGGTACAAACGGAGTGATACTGCAAAAGCTGAGGAAGAAGCTGGAGCTTGCCTCAGAGCCGGAGATCTTTGAGGATACCGGTGACGGACTGGGGTATGGCTGGATATGTGAACTGAAGGAAAAGATAGATCATCGTGACTTCGGTGAGCTTCTGAAGGAGATCTTCGGGTGTGAGTATGTCCGGATGGCATCCCGTGGAAAGCATCATATCAGGAAGTTTGCCTTTTGTTCAGGTTCCGGCGGCTCCACACTGAGTCTGGCAGCGGAGAAGGGCTGTGACGCCTATATCACCGGAGATGTCAAGCACAATTTCTGGATAGATGCCAACAATTTTCACATCTCGCTGTATGACTGCGGTCATTTCCACACGGAAAACCTGGTGCTGGAAGAGTTCCGGAGAGTACTGGAGGAGAAGTATCCGCAGCTTGATGTGGAGATCACGGAGCGGTCTGTTGATCCCTGTGAGTACATCTGAGGTGCAGCATGGGTGATATGATACTTGCCTGTCCTGTATGCGGAGGACAGCTCGGTATATCGGGAAAAAGCTACACCTGCAAGAGCCGTCACAGCTTCGATGCGGCACGGAGCGGCTACGTGAATCTGCTGCTTTCAAAGCACATGGGAAAGACTGTCCACGGCGATAACAAGCTGATGCTCCAGGCTCGCCGGGACTTTCTTGAGCGTGGCTGCTATGCGCCTCTCCGGGATGCTGTTTGCAAAAGATGTATTGAGCTGCTGCCGGAGGGCGGAACTTTACTTGATGCCGGCTGCGGTGAGGGCTACTACACTTCAGGCATTAAAGCAGTTTTTGACCAGTCAGGAATTGCTGTTGATATGTACGGAGTTGACATCTCAAAGATCGCAGTTGAGCTTGCCGCAAAGCGCAGATGCGGAGTCACCTTTGCAGCAGCAAGTGTGTTTCATCTGCCGGTACTCACAGAGTCCTGTGACCTGCTGGTGACTATGTTCGCACCTTACGCCGGAGAGGAATTCCGGCGTGTACTGCGTCCGGATGGAACTATGGTCATGGTGATACCGTCTGCCAGCCACCTGTGGGAACTGAAGCAGGCGGTCTATGATACTCCTTACCGCAACGAGGTAAAAGACTATCCTCTGGACGGTTTTGATTTTCTTGGGAGTCAGAGAGTGACATTCCCCATGGAGCTTTCTTCGACTGAGGATATACTGAATCTGTTTTCCATGACTCCTTACTACTACCGCACCGGCAAAAACGGTCAGGAGAAGTTGTCTGCGCTGACCAGAATTGAAGTGACTGCGGACTTTGAGATATTGTCTTATCGCAGGATATGACTGATATACTGACCATTTGCAACGGTCGAACTTTTATTATATTTGAAAAGGAATGATCTTATGGCTCTTGACGGAGCGTTTCTCTATGCGATAAAAACCGAATTACAGCCTCTTATCGGGGGAAGGACGGAGAAGATACACCAGCCCTCACGGGAGGAGATCATAATATCCATACGTACCCGTCAGGGCAGCCGTAAGCTCTATATATCGGCAAATGCAGGAAGTGCAAGGGTACACATCACCGAAAAGGCAGTGGATAACCCGCAGACTCCGCCCATGTTCTGTATGCTGCTGCGTAAGCGTCTTGGCAGCGGAAAGCTGGTTGATATACGTCAGGACGGACTGGAGCGCATACTGTTCCTGGACTTTGAGTGTGTCAATGAACTCGGCGATGTGGTCACAGTCACGCTCGCCTGTGAGATAATGGGACGCTGTTCAAATCTTGTGGTCATCGGACAGGACGGCAGAGTCATAGACAGTATCAAACGTGTTGATGCTGAAATGTCAAGGGAGCGAATGGTACTTCCGGGTATGGAGTACACCATGCCGCCCCGTGACGACCGTCTTAGTTTTCTGACTGCCGAGCCGGAGGATATAGTTCATCGGCTGCGTGCTGTTCAGCCGGCGGAGCTGTCAAAGGCTCTGATACGTGTGTTTGAGGGAATTTCACCGGTACTTGCGAGAGAGTGGGCTTTCTTTGCCGGACGCGGCACGCATCTGGAGAGCGATACCATTGACGGCGATAATCTTGATCGGTTATTGTTTGCGGTGAAGCGTACCCGTGAGCAGCTCCTGACGGGGGATTGCTGTTTCACAACAGCCAGTGACAAGGAGGGTATGCTGAAGGATTTCAGCTTCATCCGGCTCTCTCAGTTCGGAACGCTTATGTATACCCGTGAGCATGAAAGTGCATCCGCCCTGCTTGATTATTTTTATTATGAACGTGACCGTGCAGCGAGAACAAAGCAGCGTGCCAATGATCTGTTCAAGATGCTTGTCAACCTGACCGACCGTACCTCACGTCGTATATCGGTGCAGCAGGAGGAGCTTGCAGCCTGCGGTGAGAAGGAGAAGTTCAAGCTCTGGGGAGACCTTATCTCAGCAAATATGTACAGACTCCATAAGGGTGATGACAAGGCAGTACTGGAGAATTATTATGAAGAAGGCTGTCCGCAGGTCGAGATCCCACTTGATCCCAGGAAGACACCTTCACAGAATGCCCAGCACTGCTACAGCGAATACAAGAAGCGTGTGACCGCAGAGTCGGTACTTGCACAGCAGATAGATAAAGGTCAGGAGGAGCTTCAATATCTTGACAGCGTTTTTGATGCACTGACACGAGCATCAGGTGAGAACGATATAACTCAGCTCCGGCTTGAACTTAGTGAGCAGGGATATATACGATCAGGGGCAGGCAAGACCAAGCCTCCAAAAGCTCTTCCGCCGGTGGAGTACCGTTCCTCTGACGGATTTACGATACTTGTCGGAAGGAACAATCACCAGAACGACTGGCTGTCGCTGAAATATGCGGAAAAGTCGGACATATGGCTTCACACCCAGGGGATCACCGGTTCTCATGTGATAATCGTCACTGAAGGTACGGAGCCTCCGGACAAGACCGTGGAGGAAGCCGCTGTTATAGCAGCGGTGAACAGCCGTGGCAGGGGATCGGGCATGGTGCCTGTTGATTACTGTCAGGCGAGGTATGTGAAGAAGCCTTCCGGAGCGAAGCCCGGGAAAGTGATTTTCACCAATTATAAGACTGCTTTCGTGAAGCCCGATACTGAACTTGAAGAGAAACTGAGGGTATGACATGATACTTGGAAAGGAATTTTTCAGCCGTGACGTACTTGAAGCAGCACCGGAACTGGTGGGAAAGGTAATAGTGCGCACTCTGACTGACGGGACTGAGCTGCGTGAACGGATAACCGAGACAGAGGCTTACGGAGGCGAGGAAGACAGAGCCTGCCACGCCTCAAAGGGCAGGACGAAGCGTACCGAGCTGCTCTACGGAGAGCCGGGGATAATATACGTTTATCTTTGCTACGGGATGCACTGGCTGATGAATGTCATAACCGGAGAGGAAGGAAAGCCGCAGGGCATACTGATACGCTGCGGTGAAAGGCATAACGGTCCTGCAAAGCTGACGAAGGCTCTGCACATAGACGGCAGCTTCAACGGAGTACCGGTATACGGCAGGGAGGATATCCGCATCGAGGATGACGGATACCGTCCGAAGCTGAGGACAGCTCCGAGGGTAGGCATCGACTATGCGGGAGAGCCGTGGGTGAGCATACCCTGGCGCTTCATTGCAAAGGAGGAACAGGAATGCTGATCGAGAGCGTAGGCTACAATTCGGTATACAGCCCCGGAGAGCGTATCAGCTCCGGCAGCGAGCCGGACAGTTATCTTCTGATCCTTGTACGCAGCGGAGCAGTCTCTGAAGTCGGCGGTGAGAGGACTGCTGTACCTGCCGGGACACTGTTCATCTGTGACGATCGTACTCCACGTGAATACGGCGGCGATAACGGCTATCTGGTGTGCGACTGGGTATGTTTTGATCCTGAGGGGGATCAGGAGTTTCTTGAATCGTCTCAGATCGTGATGAATAGCCCCGTGAGGTATGCCGACGCAGAGCTTGTAAGCAGGCTTATAAGGTCTATTGCCGGGGAGTTCTATTCCATAAGTGCCAGGAGGGTAAAGACTCTGGAGCTGTTGGTGAGGACTTTGCTGCTAAGCACCTCACCTCCGGGAGGTGACGGTGTACAGCAGGCGTCGGATCCGCACTACAGTGCCATGAAGGAACTGAGAGAGAGGATATACCGTACTCCTCAGATGAAGTGGAATGTGGATGCAATGGCAGCAGAGGTGAATATGTCACGTTCCTATTTCCAGCATATTTACCGTGAGACATTCGGAGTATCCTGCATGACTGACGTTATCAGCAGCCGGGTAGAGAAAGCGAAGGAGCTGCTGAGTGAAACGAGCTGTACTGTCTCACAGGCAGCGGCAATGTGCGGATATGACAACGAGGAGCATTTCATGCGTCAGTTCAAGAAAATAGTGGGAGTTACCCCCACACGCTACAGAAAGAAGTAAAGTTATGGGCAGTGATCTTCATTCCGGACACCGTGGACGTCTCAGACAGGCGTTTCTTGAAAGCACAAGACCTCTGTGTGAACATGAATTGTTAGAGTTGCTGCTGTTCTGTGTGCTTCCGAGAGTCAACACCAATGAGCTCGCACATCTGCTGATAAGGCGTTTTGGAAGTCTTGCGGCGGTTCTTGAAGCACCGGCAGATCAGATAGCAGAAGTAAAGGGCATAAGTACAGCATCGGCGCAGTTTCTGAGATTCTTCGGGGATATGCGCCGTGACTATATGGAGTCGGTGCGTGGGAGCTCCGATGTATCAGGCAGTCGGGAGATAAAGGAGTGGATACGCGGCTGTTTGGAGGAGGGGACAGGAGAGCTGTGTGTAATAGTGACGGCAGACAGCTCCCTCAGACCTTTAAGCCGTATCACATTCAGCGAATCAAGAGCTATCGGCAGTCCTGAAGGTCTCCGGAGGATAGCGGAAAGAGTATTTCGTGACGGGTGTGAGCGCATAATAATCGGCATAAGCCATACCGGAGGACAGATACTGCCTGAGGCTGATGACTTCCGGCTTGCAGCAGAAGTATCCGGAGCGCTTGCACCGATGGGTATAAGACTTGCAGACTGCATCATATTTTGCGGAGAAACGGCATTTTCCATGCGTGAGACCGGAGCGTTCTCCTTCTGATGTCGGAAGAGGCTTTACAGCTTCCTGTAAGAAAAATGGAGGAATACAAGAAACTATGTGCAAAGTACGCAGACTAAGGAGTACGGTCGGGGTACTTGCAGACATATGGCTGCTTTTTACAGCGGCAGCCTTATATTATGGTATAAAGCCAACAGTGGCAAATTGAAAGAACCGGTGTCTGATATGGGTGTTAATAATAAAGATCTTAAAGCGATACTTAGGGAGAAGTATGCCCGTGAGGGGTATGATGCTCTCACATCAGAGGAGCGTGTGCAGCTTGCGTTATCCTACACAGAACGTCCAAAGGCTGCGGAAGAAGCAGCAAGAAGGCTTATGGAGGAGTACGGCGGACTTACTGCTGCAGCGGATTCTGATCCATACTTTCTGATGAAGGGCTGCGGACTCAGTGAGATGTCGGCAGTGCTTCTGGGACTGCTGCGGGAGACAGGAAGACTTCCGGAGGACAGATTTCCTCGTCTCACCGATACCGCTTTAGCCGGGGCATATTTTATTTCTCTTCTTGGCAAGCTGCCGAAGGAGCAGATCGTTATAGCTGCGGCAGACAGTCGCCTGAAGATAAAAAGAACCGCAGTTCTGGCAGCAGGCACAGATTCCGGGATCCGTTTTTCCTGCCGCAGGGCTGCGGAGTTTGCTTTACAGTCTGACGCATACTGCGTATTTGTATCTCACAATCATCCGGCTGGTGATACAATGCCATCCGGAGAAGACAAGGCGGCAACTCTGACGCTTGTAAAAGCTATGCTGCTTCTTGATGTTCCTGTGGCGGATCATATCATCGTATCTTCCGGAAACTATACATCCATGCGTGAAATGCTTCCGGAGATATTTAAAGGAGTTCCGGACTGCGGGTATAAGGTCAAGGGTTCAGCGGAACGATAGCAACAGCCATCTTTCCCATTTCCTCAAAGCGCTTTTCAACAACTTCCTTGTCGTAGTAAGTGTTCTTCTCACGCAGAGGATCATTGAAGATATAATACTTCTCGTTGTAGCCTACAAGCACAAGGCAATGTTCATTGAATCTCCAGGTGAAGAACTGCTTGTCAGCAGCTGATGCAGTAAGTCCTATAGATGCTGATTCTTCGGGCTGAGGCTCGGGAGTGGGAGTCTCCTGGGGTACAGGAGGTGCATCTGTCTCCGGCGGGGGAGGCGGAGGTGCTTCTGTTTCAACAGATGCAGGCGCAGGCGGATCCGGTGCGGGCTGCTGAGGTTCCGGAGCGACCGGTTCCGGAGCGACCGGTTCCGGCTGCTGAGGCTCAGGAGCAGGAGGTGCTTCTGTCGGAGCCGGCGGCTCGGTAGCGGGTTCTGTAGTGGTAGTCATAGTAGTAGTGGTCACAGTAGTTACCGTAGTAGTAGTCTCCGGCGGCTTTGTGACCTGTTCTTTTTCAAGCACCCAGGTGAACTGGCTTTCTCTGGTAGGCTCCATGTACATACTTGCCCAGATCAGTACCGGATATCCGTTGTCAATGTATCGTCTGCAAAGATCCTCCATACTCATGCCGTCCAGCCTTGAAGGCGTAAGATCGGAGTCCATAAGATATTTGTCGAGACACTTTGTGATCGCTCCGCTGTAGCAGCCGAAGCCGCCCTCATCAAGAGGATCGCCTATGAAGAAGTCGTTGGGATCATTGCCATGGAGCTCGCCGTCATCGAAACCGTCCATGGTAACTATAGAAGTGCCTATATACCCCAGCTTTACAAGATCACCGGCGGAAATATCGTAGCCGTGAAATTTCAGCAGCATAGAAGTGCTGACCAGCTCGCAGCCTGTGGGATAGCCCTCTGCGTTCTGGGAAATAAATGGTACGTCAAGGTTTGCTGAAGCCCTTGTCTCTGCGGCAGGCTCCAGAACAGGAGCAGTGCCTTTGATGGTAGTTACTGATTCTGTCACAGTTGCTGTGTCGGGTACGGTAGTAGTTACCTCCATGCTCACGTCTGTGGCAGCGGAGGGCCCAGGCTCGGAAGTGCCATATTCAGCGGAAGCGACTCCGGCGATAAGCAGACCGCTCAGAGCCAGTCCGATGACCGGCAGCCTTTTCACATACTCGGCTATACTATTCATAAGATCTCTCTTCACTCCAAAAAAGAATATAATACTATTATTAACGATATTGATGAAAATGTCAAGAGAAAATAAGAAATTTCTCAAAAAAAAGTTATAAAAGGGCAGGAAAAAAGGACGTTTCCGTATGAAACGTCCTCAGCTTCCGATGTAATTCAGTTAAGCTCTCTCAACCTTACCTGAACGCAGGCATCTTGAGCAAGCGTAGATATGACAAGGAGTACCCTTGACGATAGCCTTAACACGCTTTACATTAGGCTTCCATGTTCTGTTAGCACGTCTATGGGAGTGGGAAACCTTGATTCCGAAAGTAACTCCCTTTCCGCAGATATCACATTTTGCCATCAGGCTGCACCTCCTTAATAGTCTTTCACCGTCTAATAATATCATAATTTATAAGACAACATGATTATTTTATCATATCTCAGAAAAAAATGCAAGTCTTTTTTTAAAAAAAACTGTTTTTTTTTTAAAAGGCTGTAAATTTGCTTTCAGGACTTGAAAAAATTGTGCATTTGTAGTATAATAAAAAATGGATATCTTTGAACGGATAGTTTTTTATCCGCTGATGTAAAATGATTTATCTGGGAGAGCTTATATGTCAAATGACACACTACAGTATTTTTTGATGTTTTTTTCGAGAGTACTCATGCTGCTGCTGATCATGCCTCTTACAAACAGTGCAAGGGGACTTACGGCGAAGTATATGGGTGATGACAGTGCCGACCGGGAGGGCAGGATAACGCTCAATCCCTTTGTTCATCTTGATCCGCTTGGTTCACTGGCAATACTTTTCATAGGATTCGGCTGGTCAAAGCCTATGCCGATAAATCCTGCCAAGATGAAGAACCGCAAGTGGGGCATAGTTGCTGTATCTGCGGCAGGTCCGCTTACACACTTCGTGTCTGCTGTATTGTGCTATATAGGATGTAATATTCTTGCCTACGCACCGGTATTCTCGGATTCGCAGAACGGCATCACAATGATAACAGCACTGGAGATACTCTTTCAGCTGCTGGCACAGATAAACGTATGTCTCGGAACTATCAATATACTGCCGCTTCCCCCGATGGACGGCTTTAATATAATCAATCAGTTCCTGGGCAACAGATTCCACAAGTGGTATTTCGGCAACTACATTAATATAAACCGTGTATCCATGGGGATACTGCTTCTGCTGTTTTTCCTTCCTTCAGATATAAATCCGCTGCATTTTCTCATCGGCTTCTTCAACGGGATTACTTATAAGGCTGCCTCGTGGGTGCCGGCGATATTCAGGTAAGGTGAAGCATGGAGATACTTTCATTCAAGCTGGAGGTCTTTGAAGGCCCTCTTGACGTGCTGCTGAATCTGATCGCAAAGCACAAGCTGAATATATGTGACATTGAGATCTCCGTACTTCTGGAGCAGTATCTCGCATTCATGGAGGAATCCAGGAGACAGGATCTTGAGCTTGCCGGAGAGTTCCTTGAAATGGCGGCAAGGCTCATCTATATAAAGACTGCATTTCTTCTGCCAAGACCGGAGGAAGCTGAGCAGCTGAAAAAGGAACTGGAGGGAGCGCTGATAGAGCTTTCCCTCTGCAAGGAAGCTGCAAAACTGCTTGCGGAGCGCAATGTGGGAAATGAAATATTCGTCCGTGAGCCTGTGAAGATCAAGGCTGATACGACCTACTGTCTCGTACATGAGCCGGAGCGGCTTGTGGCGGCATACAGTGCCGTATCCGGAAAGAGGCTCCGTCCCGACACCCATAAGCTCCATATCGAGAATAAGATCAACTCTGTGGTGAAAAGGCGTATCGTACCGGTGCTGACCAAGGTGGTGCATATCCTCCGGGAGCTGTATGACACAGGTCAGGCGAGTATGGACAGACTGTATGAGGGAGTTACCGACCGTTCCGCAAGAGTGGCTACCTTTCTGGCAGTGCTGGAGCTCACCAGATTCGGACGCATCACGATAAGCGATGACAATATGCTGATATACCTGAAAGGCGAGGAAGGAGGCCGCAGAAAATGGAGATCAAAGAAAAGCTCGGAGCAGTAGAAGCGATACTCTTTGCCAGCGGCGAGCCTATCGAGCTTTACCGGCTTTCCGAAGCAAGCGGGGTAGATGTGGGAACTCTTCCTTCACTTATACGCCTGCTGAACGAGAGGTATGACGACTACGGAAGCGGTATAATAATAAAGAAGCTGGACAGCAGTTATCAGATGTGTACCCGTGAGGAGTTCGCACCGCAGATACGTGCTGCACTGGAGACAAAGCGATCGACACCTCTTTCAAATGCGGCAATGGAGGTACTTACCATAATAGCCTACAATCAGCCTGTATCCAAGAGCTTTGTGGAGAACGTAAGAGGAGTGGACAGCTCCTCTGTAGTCAACAATCTGGTGGAAAAGGGACTGGTGGAGGAAGCAGGACGTCTTGACGTCCCGGGCAGACCGATAGTATACCGTACTACTCCGGTATTTCTCCGCAGCTTCGGACTCAGCTCCATTGCAGAGCTTCCGCCTCTGCCGGGGCGTGAGGAAGATCCGGCTGCATCAGAGACAGAAGACGTTCCGGACGCAGCTCCGGAAACAGAGCCGGATGGCGATACAGAATAATAAATAAAGACAGGACGGTGAGAAAATGGTTTTAGCAATGGCGACAGTGGGAGCAGTACTCCTGACGATACTGAAGATCATAGGCTGGATCCTTCTTGCCGTGCTGATACTTCTCCTGGTGCTGATGATACTTCCGCTGAGAGCTGAGGTGAGCTTCATTGCAGAGAAGTTCACATATAAAGTAAAGCTATGGTTCATACCTGTGATGGATTCCTCAGGGGGCGGGATCATGGGCTGGCTGAAAAAGCGTAAGAAGTCCGGAGAGGATGAAGAAGATCAACCGGCAGATGATGTGCCTGCCGTGAAGCCGGAGCTTGTAAAACCGGAAACCGGGGCATCTGATGCTCAACCCACGATCACTGAGACGGTACAGGAAAATGCGGCAGCAGAAGCGCCTCCTGAGGCGCCGGCAGCGAAAGAAGAAACGGCTGTCAGCCCTGAAAGTGATCCCTTTGATGAAGCTGAGGAAGTGCCTGAGAAGAAAAAGCGCCATAAGAAGGAGAAGCCTCCGAAAGAGCCAAAGACTCTCGGAGAAAAGGTTGAATTTCTCCTTGACCTCTGGAGGGCGGCAGACCGTCCTCTGCTGAGGATATTCAAGGGTATACGTCTTTACGACCTGCATATAGACTTTATTATTGCAGATGAGGACGCATATAAATGCGCTCTGAACTACGGCAGGATAAGTTCAGTGGTATATCCGCTGCTGGGCTGGCTCAGCACGCTGTTCACTGTGAGACTGAAAACTGTGGATGTGAATGCAGGCTTTGCCGTAGAAAAGAGCCGCTGGGACGCTGCTGTCAAGGTCAGCTTCCGGCTCGGAACAGTGGTTATCGCAGGACTCTGGTTCCTGGTAACTTATATATTCAGATACTTTATCCCCGGTAAGCTGAGGGACAGAAAGGTAAAGAAAGCCGCAAGGCAGAAGTGAGGTAAAAGATATGAGTGCAAAGAATACTCCCATTAACGATCTGCTTGGAGTATCCATGGAGAAGGTAAAGGAGATGGCTGATGTCAATGCTGTCATCGGAGAGCCTATCAAGCTGGAGGACGGTACATCCATCATCCCTGTATCAAAGGTATCCTACGGCTTTGCTTCGGGCGGCTCAGACCTGCCGTCGAAGTATGACAAGGATCTTTTCGGAGGCGGTGCAGGTGCAGGTGTTTCCATAAAGCCGGAGGGCTTCCTGGTGATATCTCCCGACGGAACTGCAAGAATGGTACCTATTGAGCCCTCCAGTGATCCCATTTCCAATGTACTCAATTCCGTACCCGGGATCATTGACAAGGTGTCAGGATTCGTTTCCGGAAGAAAGGGCAGTTCAGCAGCTGAGGATGAGGCTGCCGGAGAGGCTTCTGTAGTGATCAACGACTGATTCATAGATATGCAGCCCGGAGCATAGACTGTACAAAAAGGCTTCGGGAGGCGTTTGTATGAAAAGATGTATAATTGCGGTATTTGCAGCTGTATTGCTGCTCACGTTGACTGTTCCGGATCTGGCTTCGGCTGAAGCTCCGGAGGTCTCTGCAAAGGCGGCAGTGCTGATATGTGCAGATACCGGCGAGGTGCTGTATTCTCTCCGCTCCGGAGAGAAGCTGCCTATGGCAAGCACCACCAAGATAATGACAGTGCTGCTCACACTGGAGAGCGCAGAGAGACTCGGTGATCTCCGGCAGGAGTTTACCGTTGACAGCGATGCAATACACGTTGAAGGCTCGTCAATGGGACTCCTTGAAGGTGATACAGTCACTAAGTATGCACTGTGCTGCGGTATGCTCCTTCCGTCGGGAAATGATGCCGCCAATGCAGCGGCAGTGCGTATAGCCGGAAGCATAGAGGGCTTTGCGGAGCTTATGAATCGCCGGGGCGAGGAGCTTGGACTCACCGGAACACATTTCGTCACACCTTCAGGACTTGAAGGTGACGGTCACTGTTCTACTGCGTATGATATGGCAATGCTGGCGAGGACGGCTCTCCGGAACGAGACCTTCCGTGAGATATGCTCCAGTACATCCATGCAGCTTGAGTACGGCGCTCCGCCGTATCAGCGCTGGCTGAAAAATACGAACAGACTGCTGTCGATGTACGACGGAGTTTACGGAGTGAAAACAGGCTTTACAGATGAAGCCGGAAGATGTCTTGTGTCTGCCTGTAAGCGTGACGGCAAGGACCTTATCTGTGTTACTCTCAACGCACCTGATGACTGGAATGACCACATTGCGCTGTATGATTACGGATTCAGCCGGGCTGCGGCTGTAGATGTAACGCTTCCGGAAAGGGCAGAGATACCCCTTGTGGGAGGAAACAGTGATACTATTGAAGCTGCCCCTCTTGAAAAATCATTGAAGCTGACCACGATCAGTGCATCAACGGAGGATCTCACCTTCAAGGTCATGTCTCCGCCTTTTGTTTATGCACCTGTAAGACAGGGAGACATTCTGGGGGAGCTTTCAGTGATACTCCGCGGCAGTGAGGTGTGCCGTGTGCCCCTTTATGCAGCTGCTGACGCCGGGAGGTACGTTAAGACACAGAAGGAAGAAAGCCTGTATAAACGAATAAGAAAAGTGCTCAGGGATATTTTTTTCTGAGAGACAGGGAGAAATCGTGGAAAAGATAAGAATACAGAAAATGATCTCAGACAGCGGCTACTGTTCACGCCGCAAGGCTGAGGCTCTTATAGAACAGGGCAGAGTCAGACTTAACGGCAGACCTGTGAAGCTGGGCGATAAGTGCGGCTACAAGGATCTTATCACCGTTGACGGCGAGAGACTGTATACTGCCCGTAAGAAGGAATATCTGTACATCATGCTTAACAAGCCCAGAGGATACGTAACTACCGTTTCCGATGAGCTTGAGCGCCGTACAGTTATGGATCTGCTTGATGACATCGAGGAAAGAGTGTACCCTGTGGGAAGGCTTGACCGCAACTCGGAGGGACTTCTGCTTCTGACCAATGACGGCGAATTTGCCAACAGCATCA
>DNLQ01000088.1 GCA_003488415.1 Ruminococcus sp.
GTGGTCTGGCTGTGTGGGCTGATGTGGAATTATTGCCGGTGATATTGTGTCATGGCGGTGCGGGACGGAGTCCCACGGGACTGAAAGGCGCTCCCTGATAAAACTATGTATTTTGATACTCTATAATATAATTGAAGGAGGATGACCGATGATCTCAAAAGTATTTACCGCTCTGCCCCTTGCAGTCCTGGGAGCTGCTGCTGCCGGATGTGCGGGACTGATGATATACAGCAATATGTTCTACGACAGCGGCAGCGACTTTATCGAAGACCGCACGATCAGTACAGAAAGCGATATGGTGCGTGAGGACTGGCAGAAGATACAGTCCGGCAAATTCTCTATGGAGCATCTGGATTTCAAAAGTATCAGCTCGATACATGAAACAAGATACATCACGCAGGAGCTTGCAAGGCAGTTCTGCGGAGCTGACCGGGACACTCTCCCTTCATATATGAACGAGACCAACGACAGTCTTTCCGCCATATACGATATCAAAGACGGCGTAAGCGACCTTGCCTTCATTGTCGAGCCTGACAGCTATCTGACCGCAGAGGCTGAGAAGATCGGCATAGAGCCGGAATCGGTGACCATAGCACATGACTGCCTTGTGTTCTTCACCTCCCGGGACAACCCCGTCAGCGGTCTCACCCAGGACCAGATAAGGGATATTTACTCCGGAAAGATAACCAACTGGAGAGAGGTCGGAGGAAACGACTCAAAAATACTTGCCTATCAGCGTGACCACAGCACCGACAGTCAGAGATTCATGGAAAGAGCTGTCATGAAGGGAGAAAATATGGCAAGTGCTGCCGACAGCTACCAGGAGCACTCCGTTACTCATGACTATGCTCCCCGCATAGGAGAGTACAGGAATACCGAAAGCAGCATCGGATATGTAATGGGCTACTGTCTTGAAAGACTGTACAGCAGTGAGGATATAAAGATACTCTGCGTAGACGGAGTATTCCCGGATAACAGAGCTGTAAGAAACGGCTGGTATCCCTTCACCCAGACCTACTGTGCCGTTACCGCAAAGGGCGGAGACAAAAGGGCTGAGGAGATATGCAGCTATCTTCTTTCTGACGAGGGACAGCAGATCATACAGTATGCAGGATTCTGTCCGGCGAGACCGGTGAAGGGAGAGTGAGTGCATGAAGGACGAATATGAGACAAGGCTGCGGCGGATACTATGTGTATTCCCGGCTGCAGAGACTCTGCTCCTGACGGTGTGGGGATTTTTCACCCTTGATAAAAACGCACTTGCTATACATATCAGCAGCGCTCAGAGCGAATGCAGAGCGATATGCGTTTTTGCGGCACTGTTTATCGCCATGACACTGATCGAGTATTTCAGAAGTGCGTTTTTCGTATTCCGTGAGACTCTGAGAATGCTTGCCGGCTGTATCTTCATTCTGATCCTCCTTATGATGCTGAATACAAAACAGAATGCGGCAGCAGTAGCTGTAATGACTGCGGAGACCATTTCCCTGTTTGCTCCCTTTGTATTCTACTTCCTTGTACCTTCCACAAGCATCGGCGGAAGAAAGAAGAAGGACATCAGACGGCTTATGGAGTCCGCCGGAGAAAGTGACCGTCGCTTTCCCGACTGAAAACAACAGCAATTTTATCCGTTTTTATTTCCACACTGCTGTCGAGAACTTTTCAACATTGTGTTGAAAGTAGTGTTGGATAACCGCCTCGATTGTTGAAAACCTTGTGGAAAAAGTGGAAAACTCCGTAAAATACAGCTTTTACCAATAAGAAAAAGTTGAAAAGTTGGTGGATAACCGGGGGAATTATGTCAACAATAGAAATGTATTGTGGAAAACCTGTCCACAATATAATTTCTGGAGGGATAATATCGTATGAAAAAGTTTTTAGCAATTGGCTCTGCGCTGGCACTTGCAGGACTGTCTCTGACCGGCTGCGGAGCTGACAGACACGAGGACGGGAACTACAGTGCGTCAGATAACGGTCATGTGGCTGATGAAGGCGACAGACGTGAGCCGGATGTCAGTACCCGGACAGACTACAGTGAAGATCACTCCGCTAAGGACCACCTGTACGACGCCGTGGACGGCGTAAGGGATGCCGGTGAAGATATAGCGGAAGGCGCAGGCGACGCCGTGGGAGAAATCATCGACGGACTTGACGGCGAGATAGAGACCTCTTCAGCCGCTGCAGAGACGGCTGCCACAGACACAGTGACTACAGACGCCACCTGACGATGAGCGGCAGCCTCCGGGCTGCCGTATTATACATAACGGCTGAGGAGAGTGAGTTTGCAAGATGCCGTATCTCCGCTTGACATTTGTATCCCGGTGTGGTATACTACCTTTGGCAGCTTTTATACCCGACAGTTCGCTTGCGCCATCCTGTCGTAAAACAAAACCAGGGCAGACAAACGAAGTGTATCTTTCTGCTCCTGTCTGTATCGGCGGGAGCTTTTTTTGAGCCGGGATGCTGAGATACTGCCCTGATGCAGGTATCCCTGACTCAGTATCATGCCGGCTGTCCGGACATTAGCCGGCAAAGCAATATTATGTTACGGAGGAATTATGATGTACAGGCTGAAAACCTCTGCCGCCTTCGACAGCGCACATTTCCTTGCCGGATATAACGGCAAGTGTGCCAATCTGCACGGTCACCGCTGGGTGATAGAAGCAGAAGCCGGGCAGGAAGAATTACAGAAATACGGCGAGAAGCGTGGTATGGTCATAGACTTCGGCGACCTGAAAACGGCAGTCCGCAGCCTTGCCGATCATTACGACCATGCACTTATCTACGAATCCGGTTCGCTGAAGGAAACTACCCTTGCAGCTCTGAAGGACGAGGATTTCCGGCTTATAGAAGTCCCGTACCGTCCCACGGCTGAGAACTTCGCAAGAGCTTTCTTTGAAGCACTTGACAGTGAGGGCATACCCGTGCTGCGTGTGACTGTCTACGAGACTCCGGATAACTGTGCAAGCTATGAGGTGTGACATGGAGAATACTTTCCGCCTTGCAGAGAGCTTCACAAGCATCAACGGCGAGGGGAGAGCTGCCGGAGAGCTGGCGCTGTTCCTGAGATTTGCCGGCTGCAACCTGCGCTGTGCCTGGTGCGATACTGCCTGGGCGTGCGGAAGTGACGCTCCCTGTGAAAAAGTATCCTTGCAGCAGCTTGCGGATATAGCAGAGGACGCAAAGTCCCGGGGAGTACGCAATGTCACTCTCACCGGCGGCGAACCCCTGCTTCAGAAGGGTATAGGCGATGTGATACGCACTCTCTCAGACATGGGACTTCGTGCGGAGATCGAGACCAACGGAGCAGTACCTATAGGCGGTCTTCTGGACTGCGGCGGTGTGTTCACCATGGACTACAAGCTGCCCTCCAGTAAAATGGAAAAGCATATGTGCTGCGATAACTTTGCTCTTCTGCGCCCGGAGGGAGACTGTGTGAAATTTGTATGCGGCTCCTGTGAGGACGTTATACGTGCAAAGGAGATCGCAGAGAGATACGAGCCGGATTGTCCGCTGTATCTCAGCCCCGTATTCGGAAGCATAGAGCCGGCGGAGATAGTGGAGATCATGAAGGAGCAGGAGATGGGCAGCTTCCGGCTACAGCTCCAGCTGCACAAATTCATCTGGGATCCTATGGCAAGGGGAGTATAGATAAGGAGAGCATTATGATAGATAAAAAGGCAATAGAGGAACATATCCGGGGCATACTCACCGCCCTGGGAGAAGATCCCGACCGTGAGGGACTGATAGAAACTCCGGAACGTGTGGCAAGGATGTATGAAGAGATATTCGAGGGCATACAGTACTCAAATCACGAAATAGCAGAGATGTTCGGCAAGACCTTTGAAGCGCCTGCAAATGCAGGCCCGGTGGTGGTGCGTGATATTGAGGTATTCTCCTACTGTGAGCATCACATGGCGCTGATGTACGATATGTCGGTGAATGTGGCTTACGTACCCCGGGGCAGGGTGATAGGTCTGAGCAAGATCGCACGTATCTGCGATATGGCTGCAAAGCGCTTGCAGCTCCAGGAGCGTCTGGGCTCGGATATAGCGGAGATACTGGCGGAGGCCGCCGGAACTCCGGACGTGGGAGTAGTCATCGCCGGAACTCATAGCTGCATGACTGCAAGAGGTATACGCAGCGCATCCGCAAGGACTGTAACTCAGACCTTCTGCGGAAAGTTCCTTGAGGACTGGAACTTACAGAAGGCTATCACGGAGGGAGTAAAATGAAAGCACTGGTCTTATTCAGCGGCGGACTGGACAGCACTACCTGTCTGGCACTTGCCATAGAGAAATACGGCGCAGATGAGGTACTTGCCCTGTCTGTGAGCTACGGACAGAAGCACACAAAGGAACTGGAGGCTGCAAGGGCTGTAGCGGAGCATTACGGAGTTGCAGTACAGACTCTTGACCTGGCTGAGATATTCGCAGACTCCGACTGCTCACTGTTAAAGGGCAGCAGCGAAGAGATACCCAGGGAGAGCTATTCGGAGCAGCTTAAAAATACCGGCGGAAAGCCCGTGTCCACCTATGTTCCCTTCCGCAACGGTCTCTTTCTTTCCTCTGCGGCAAGCATAGCGCTGTCCCACGGGTGCGAGGTCATATACTACGGCGCTCATGCAGATGACGCTGCCGGAAATGCCTATCCCGATTGCAGCAGCGACTTCAACGATGCAATAAACCGTGCGATATGGCTGGGAAGCGGAAAGCAGCTTCGTGTGGAGGCTCCCTTTGTGGGTAAGACAAAGGCGGACGTAGTGGCGGAGGGACTGCGCCTGGGCGCTCCCTACGAGCTTACCTGGAGCTGTTACGAGGGCGGAGAACGCCCCTGCGGACAGTGCGGCACCTGCCTTGACAGAGCTGCGGCATTTGCTGCAAACGGCATTACGGATCCGGCACTGAAATAACGGAAGGAGCATACCATATGAGTGAAAGAAACAAGGAACAGGAGGGACTCACCCTTCTCGGCGATCAGAATACCAGATACCCCTCGGACTACGATCCGTCGGTGTTGGAGACCTTCGACAACAAGCATCCGGACAGGGACTATTTCGTGAAGTTCAACTGCCCGGAGTTCACAAGTCTCTGCCCTATCACCGGTCAGCCGGACTTCGCCTCTATCTATATCTCCTATGTTCCACGGGTAAAAATGGTGGAGAGCAAGTCGCTGAAGCTGTATCTGTTCAGCTTCCGCAACCACGGAGATTTCCACGAGGACTGCGTCAACATCATCATGAACGACCTCATC
>DNLQ01000146.1 GCA_003488415.1 Ruminococcus sp.
AATCTTGCTGAGGCTGAAGAGGTGCCGAAGTCAATGAAGTATCGGCATGACCGCCGTGAGATCCTGAAAACGGCGGCGAAGGCTTCGTTTCTCACTCTGGCAGCAGTTTTGAATTTCGGCTATAAAAGGCGAAGAAAGAAAAAGAAATGACCTGCAAGCTGTCGGCTGAGCCTGTATTCCCTTGTGAGGGATGAGCGGCTGACAGAAATATTTTCCGAAAACACTGGACAAATGATTGCAGGTATGATATAATATCAAAAGCAATTACTGTCCTTTAATTCAATCCTGTGAGGTTGGCAAGGCGGCATAACAATACAGAACCAAGGCGAAACTGCGCCCGGAGTCCGGGTGCAGGTGTAACTGTAAGTATGCTCCCTGCCCTGCGGTGGGGAGTTTTTTCGTGTATGGAGCAGACTATGGAAGAAAAACGCATAATAATGGACGAAAAAGCGATACAGAGGGCTATCGCCCGCATCTCCTACGAGATCATAGAGCGTAACAAGGGGACAGAGGATATCTGTGTTGTAGGTATGCTCTCCAGGGGAGCAACTCTCGGAAAGCGTATCGCAGATAAACTGTCCGAGCTGGAGAAGTGCAGCATACTCTTCGGAGCACTGGATATAACGCTCAGCCGTGATGACGGAACTCATGAAGGTCACAGTGACCGAAGTGAAATACCGTTTTCAGTCCGTGATAAGCGGGTGATACTGGTGGACGATGTTATCTTTACCGGAAGAAGCGTTCGTGCCGCTATTGATGCACTTATGAAAAGAGGAAGACCGAAATCAATACAGCTTGCCGTACTTGTCGACAGAGGACACAGGGAGCTTCCCATACGTCCGGACTACGTAGGCAAGAATCTTCCCACCTCTCACAGCGAGGTGGTAAAGGTATCAGTCCGGGAGCTTGACGGAAGCGATTCCGTATGTCTCTACAGCAGATCGCAGCAGAGCTGATGGAAAATATAAGTCAGGAGGAATAAAATGTCATCAATACTTATCAGGAATATACGGGCAGTTGACACTGCCGCAGACAAGATAACAGATGTATACATTGAAGACGGAAAGATCGCAGAGATCGCACAGGGTATCGACAGGGCTGCGGACACAATGATAGACGGTACAGGGCTCACTCTTATGCCGTCCCTGTTCGATATGCACGTTCATTTCCGTGATCCGGGACAGACTGAGAAGGAGGATGTGCTTACAGGCTGTGCAGCCGCTCTTGCGGGCGGAGTCACGGGAGTACTTGCCATGCCCAATACCAAGCCGCCCTGTGACGATCCGGAGATCATAAAATACATCATCAACAAAGCGGAGGGTACAGGTGTTGAGGTCTACCCGGTAGGCTGTATCACCGGAGGAATGAGCGGAAACGGTCTCTGCGATTACGAGTCGCTCAAGGCTGCCGGCTGCATCTGTATCTCCGACGACGGACGTCCCGTGGAGAACGCTGAGAATATGAGGCGTGCCCTGGAGCTGTCCAATGAGAACGGACTCCTTGTAGCCTCACACTGTGAGGATCTCAGCATCATAAACGGCGGAATCATGAATAAGGGTGAGACATCTGAAAAGCTCGGTGTCAAGGGTATGGACAGAGCTTCCGAGGACTATATCACAGCACGTGAGATAATACTTGCATCGTCTGTAAATGCACGTATTCACATCTGCCACGTATCCACTGAGGGCAGCACAGCGATAATCAGATTTGCCAAGTCACGGGGCATCAAGGTCACCTGCGAGACAGCTCCCCACTATTTCATGCTTACAGACGAGCTGCTGGAGAAGCGTGACGCCTACTATCGTATGAATCCTCCTCTCAGGACATCCAAGGATGTAAGGGCGATAATAGACGGGATCAAGGATGGTACCATAGATTGTATCATAACCGACCATGCTCCGCATACGGACGAGCAGAAGGCGGACTTTGAGAAAGCGCCCAACGGCGTAGTGGGACTGGAGACCTCCCTTGCGGCAACTCTCACCGCACTATACCACACTGGCGAGATACCGCTGTCAAAGGTGGTGGAGCTGATGTGCGTGAACCCAAGGCGTATACTTGGACTTGAAGTCCCGTCCATAAGCGTCGGCAGCACAGCAGACCTGGTGATCGCAGATCTTGACCGAAAGTGGACGGTAGATCCGGATAAACTGCACTCCAGGTCACATAATACGGTGTTCAAGGGCATGACACTTACCGGCAAGCCCATAATAACAATATCAAAGGGTATCGTAAGATACGATGAAAGGAAGGAAAACTAATGTCATTTGACAGACTTATCAGCAGGATAATAGAGCTTAAAAACCCCACAGTAGCAGGACTTGATCCTAAGCTGGAATATGTTCCGGAGTTCATTCAGCAGAAGTACATGGAGAAGGACGGCGGAACTCTGAAGGCTGCTGCGAAGGCAATATTCGACTTCAACAAGGCTATCATCGACGAGATATATGACATTGTACCTGCTATCAAGCCCCAGGCAGCCTACTATGAGATGTATGGACACCACGGTATCAAGACTCTTGAAAAGACTATTCAGTACGCACAGCTAAAGGGTATGTTCGTTATCACAGACGGCAAGCGAAATGACATCGGAGCAACCATGCAGGCATATGCCAGCGCTCACCTTGGCAGTGTAAACGTAAAGGACAACGAGATCTCTCCCTTCGGAGCTGATGCACTTACAGTAAACGGCTATCTCGGAACAGACGGCATTGAACCTCTTCTTGCAGAGTGCAGGAAGAATGACAAGGGAATATATGTACTTGTAAAGACCTCCAACCCGTCATCGGGAGAGCTCCAGGATCTGAAGCTGGAGGACGGCACTCCTATATATGCGCACATGGGAGATATGTGTGAGAAGTGGGGAGCTGATACGATCGGAAAGTACGGCTACTCCGCAGTAGGCGCAGTAGTAGGAGCTACATATCCCGAGATGCTTACAGAGCTCAGAGCACGTCTTCCTCACACCATGTTCCTTGTCCCCGGCTACGGAGCACAGGGCGGCGGAGCAGAGGGACTCAAAGGCGGTTTCGACGAGAAAGGACTCGGAGCTATCGTGAACTCATCCCGTGCAGTAATGTGTGCATACAAGAAGGAAGGCTGCGATGAGCGTGAGTTTGCACAGGCAGCACGCAGAGAGGTCATCCGTATGCGTGATGATATCTGCCAGTACATAAACCTTAAATAAATCTGAAACGCCGGTTCTACAATGGCGTAGGGCCGGTGATGAAATATCCCCATCCGACCTCTGAAACCTAACAAGGAGGAATTGAAATGTCACTTTTCAGAAACGTTGAAAAAGCATGGCTGTTACTTGCCGACGGCACTGTCTTTGAGGGCAGGAGCTTCGGAGCGAAGGGCACAGTAACCGGAGAAGTTGTATTCACCACCGGAGTAACCGGATTCCAGGAGACTCTCACTGATCCCAGCTATTACGGACAGCTTGTTACCCAGACCTTTCCGCTTATCGGAAATTACGGCGTGAACTCACAGGACAACGAATCCGACAAGTCGTATGTCGGAGGCTACATCGTCCGTGAATGGTGTGAGGTGCCGTCAAACTTCCGCTGTGAGGGAGATGTAGACACCTTCCTGAAGGAGCAGAATGTCATTGGTATCTACGACATAGACACACGCCGTCTGACACGTATAATCCGTGAGACCGGCGTAATGAACGGAGTTATCACGACAGATGATCCGACGGACAGGAAGGAAGAGCTGCTGAAGGAGCTGAGTGCCTACAGTGTAAGGAATGCTGTTAAGACCGTTACCGGAACAGTCACCCGTACTTACGAGCCGGAGGAAAAGAAGTACCGTACAGTACTGTTCGACTTTGGCTATAAGCGGAATATCAGGCAGGAGCTTGTGAAGCGTGGCTGCGAGGTCATCGTAGTACCTGCATACACCACAGCAGAAGAGATAAAAGAGATCGCTCCCGACGGCATCATGCTTTCAAACGGCCCCGGAGATCCGGCGGAGAACACTGAGATAATAGCCAATATCCGTGAGATACAGAAGCTGGGCATACCGATATTCGGCATATGTCTTGGCCATCAGCTCATGGCACTTGCCAACGGTGCCAGGACTGAGAAGCTGAAATACGGTCATAGAGGAGCAAATCAGCCTGTTATCGACCTGGACAGCGGTCTGACATATGTTACCAGCCAGAACCACGGCTATGCAGTAATAGGTGACACTATACCTCCGGAGGTGGGCAGAGTTTCCCACATCAATGCCAACGACAAGACCTGTGAGGGTATACGCTACACAGTCTGTGACGCCTTTACGGTGCAGTTTCATCCGGAGGCTCACGGAGGTCCGCTTGACACAGAGTATCTGTTTGATGAGTTCATCGGCAGGATGAAGAAGGAGGAGGATTGAAATGCCGCTGAGACAGGATATTAAGAAGGTACTTGTGATAGGCTCAGGTCCTATCGTTATCGGACAGGCAGCAGAGTTCGACTACGCCGGAACACAGGCTTGCCGTGCGCTGAAGCAGGAGGGGCTGGAGGTAGTTCTTGTGAACTCCAACCCTGCCACGATCATGACCGACAAGGCAATGGCTGACAAGGTGTATATTGAACCGCTGACACTTGATGTGGTGAAGCGTATCATAGAGATAGAGAAGCCTGACAGTCTGCTTTCTACTCTTGGAGGACAGACCGGACTGACACTTTCCATGCAGCTTGCAGAGGAAGGGTTTCTGGAGTCCCACAATGTAAAGCTCCTGGGAGCTGATCCTCTTACCATACACAAAGCTGAGGACAGACAGGCATTCAAGGACACTATGGAAAAGATAGGCGAGCCGTGCATCCCCTCCAAGGTAGTAGAGACAGTAGAGGACGCCCTGGACTTCGCCAAGGTAATAAGCTACCCGGTGATCGTCCGGCCTGCATTCACCCTGGGCGGCACAGGCGGCGGCATAGCCGGCAACGAGGAAGAGCTGCACGAGATAGCAACCAACGGACTCCGCCTTTCACCCATCACACAGATACTTGTGGAAAAGTGTATCAGCGGCTGGAAGGAGATAGAGTTTGAGGTGATACGTGATGCCAAGGGCAATGTCATCACCGTATGCTCCATGGAGAATTTTGATCCTGTGGGAGTACACACAGGAGACAGTATAGTTATCGCACCGGCTGTTACGCTCAGTGACCGTGAGTATCAGATGCTTCGTACCGCTGCCATCAACATCATAAAGGAGCTGAAGGTAGAGGGAGGCTGCAACTGCCAGTTCGCACTTCACCCCACCAGCTTTGAGTATGCAGTTATCGAGGTAAATCCCAGAGTATCACGTTCTTCCGCACTTGCATCAAAGGCTACCGGCTACCCCATAGCCAAAACTGCTGCAAAGATCGCTGTAGGATATACACTTGACGAGATAGTCAACCAGGTAACAGGCAAGACCTACGCCTGCTTTGAGCCGGCGCTTGATTATGTTGTAATAAAGTTCCCCAAGTGGGCATTTGATAAATTCGTATACGCAAAGAGGACTCTCGGAACACAGATGAAAGCTACCGGAGAGGTAATGGCTATCGGCACCAGCTTTGAGCAGGCTATGATGAAGGCGGTACGTTCTATCGAGCTTGGACTTGATACCATGAATCTGAAAAAGCTGGCAAAGCTCACAGACGAGCAGGTAAGGGAGAAGCTCCACGATATAGACGACGAACGTTCCTTCGTGGTATTCGAGGCTCTCAAGCGTGGAATAACTCCCGAGGAGATACACGAGATCACCATGATCGACAACTGGTTCCTGTACAAGCTGCTGAATCTTGTGGAGCTGGAGCGCTGGCTGGCTGACGGAGAGCTTACAGAGGACAAGTACCGTACAGCCAAAAAGTACGGATACCTGGACTCAACAATCGAGCGTATCTCCGGACAGAAATGTCCGATGCACCAGAGTGCCGTATTCAAGATGGTAGATACCTGCGCCGGCGAGTTCAAGGCTGAGACTCCTTACTTCTACTCCACCTATGACGAGGAGAACGAAGCGGCAGAATTCATCGAGCATCAGAACTCAGGCAAGAAGAAGGTACTGGTATTCGGAAGCGGACCTATACGTATCGGACAGGGAATCGAGTTTGACTACTGTTCCGTACACTGTGTATGGAGTCTGAAGAAGCTGGGATATGAAGCAGTTATCTGCAACAACAACCCTGAAACAGTATCCACCGACTTCGATACCGGTGACCGACTGTACTTTGATCCTCTCACAAAGGAGGACGTAGCAGATATAATCGAGACCGAGAAGCCTTACGGAGTTGTAGTGCAGTTTGGCGGACAGACAGCAATCAAGCTCACACGCTATCTCTCTGATATGGGAGTGAATATCCTTGGTACATCTGCTGATATGATCGACGCAGCAGAGGACAGGGAGCGTTTTGATGAAGTGCTTGAGAAATGCGGTATCCCACGTCCGGCAGGTCATACAGTAATGACCACTGAGGAGGCAGTAGCAGCGGCAGAGGATCTTGGCTACCCTGTATTGCTTCGTCCTTCCTATGTACTTGGCGGACAGAATATGATAATCGCTCATTCAAAGGAAGATGTCATTGAGTACATGGGCATCATAACGAGTCATATGATAGAGAATCCTGTGCTGATCGACAAGTACATGATGGGAACAGAGGTCGAGGTAGATGCTATCTGTGACGGAGAAGACTTCCTTATCCCCGGTATTATGGAGCATATAGAGCGTGCCGGCGTGCATTCGGGAGACTCTATCTCCATTTACCCGGCACAGCACCTCTCCGAGCGCATCAAGCGCATTATCGTTGAGTACACAAGGCTGCTTGCGAAGGAGCTTCACGTTATCGGACTGGTCAATATACAGTACGTTGTTTATAATCACGAGGTATATGTTATCGAGGTAAATCCACGTTCCTCACGTACAGTACCCTACATCAGCAAAGTAACCGGCATTCCCATGGTAGACATTGCCACACGTATAATGTTCGGAGAGAAGCTCCGTGACATGGGATATCCAAGCGGACTTTATCCGGCAGGGGACTACGTAGCTGTAAAGGTGCCTGTATTCAGTTTTGAAAAGCTGACCGATGTTGACACCATGCTCGGACCTGAGATGAAGTCAACGGGTGAGTGTCTGGGAATCGGACGAAACCTCCAGGATGCTCTCCTGAAGGGACTCACTGCTGCGGGCTTTGATCTGAAGCGTGAAGGCGGAGTACTGATCTCGGTGCGTGATACAGATAAGCAGGAGATACTGCCCATAGCGGACAAGTTTGAGCAGATGGGATTTGAGCTGTATGCCACCTCCGGCACACAGAGCGTACTTCACAGGAACATGATAGCAGCTCACCTGGTGCGCAAGATCTCTGAGGGCGAGCCCAATGCAGTAACACTGCTGGAGAGCGGAAAGATACATTATGTTATCTCCACCTCAGCAAAGGGACGTCTGCCTGAGCGTGACAGCGTAAAGATGCGCCGCAAGTCCATAGAGAGGTCGATATGCTCTTTGACAGCGATAGATACTGCAAAGGCACTTGTCAAAGTGCTGGAATCCGGCAGGACCATCAATGACGTTGAGCTTGTGGATATAACAAAGATATAACGAATAAAGCTGTACGGCGTGAAGCCGTACAGCTTTTATCATTTATGCCTGAGAGTTTTTAATTCACCGGAGGTAAGAACACGTCTTGAAGTACCGGCTCTTATGATACGGAACAGCCAGGCGGCAGGCAGAAGCAACTTGTGTCTGTAAGCCCAGGGGAACCATACTTTATAGTGCTCCATAGGCGGGAATAGCCTTCTGAAAAGATATTCTGCTTTCTTGATGGGGGAGTTATTTTCCAGTTTATTATTCACGGTATTCCTTGCCTTGTTGGCAATAGTGCCGTATGTACCGCTCATAACGTAATAATCAAGAGCTTTTTTATCTTCCTGAGTCAGTTTTTTCAGAGTGAACAGCTTCAGAGCAAGCACACGGTTATTGATCTCAAACTGTTTAAGACCGAGCTTTTCCGCTTCACATTCAATGTAGCTCCAGTCGATATCGTTTCCGTATCTGCGGAGGAAGACATAGGTATCAAGGAGGGATCTTACTCCCGTACCGCCTGAGGAGAAATGCTTGTATTCATGGGACAATAGATACAGGTAGAAGTCTTCCGGAGTGAAGTGAAGAAGTGATCTGTTATCCTTGTCCGGGATCAGTTTCTTTTTGATATCGGAGTAGTAGTTCTTCAGTGTTGTGGAGCCTGCTGCTGTAAACAGAGCGATGTGCATCTCAAAATTACTTACAGGATTATGATAGTAAGCGTCATTGCAGCCGGTGCCGTAATGTTCGCAGCTGAATCTAAGTTCTTCCATGATCCTTTTAACGGTCTCACGGGATGACGGATCGAAGAGAATGTCATTATCGGACATCTGACGCATACCGAGCTTAGGATACCAGTCCTTCAGCAGCGCCCCTTTCAGAGGCATATGCCATATGCCCTCCTCATCCATCCTGCGGAAAATCCTTGCTCTGTCAGCGTCCAGGAGGATATTCTTTCTTATGGCTTTTTCACGAGCTTCATTGAAGCGGCTGTCATTAATGCCTGCACTGAGCAGTCCGTAGGATACAGCAGCAGTCAGGTTATGTGCCTCGCTGATATTGAAGACAGCGTCAATATCCATATTTTTTACAGCTTCAATGTTTGGATTTCTGTTATTCACTGCGCAGGCTGCAAGGTATATCATATCGTAAGCAGCGTGTCTGTATTCACTTTTATCCATTCTTTTCAACAACTCCGTATTCTGTAAATTCCACTACTCTGTCACATATACCGAGAGCAGCAGGCCGGTGGGTGACTATAACAACTGTCTTATCAGTCATGTTTCTCAGGTTTTCCAGCATCTTCATCTCCGTAGCCTGATCGAGAGCGCTGGTGGCTTCATCCAGAAGAAGTACAGGGCTTCCGGAGAATATAGCTCTTGCCACGGCGATACGCTGCATCTGTCCTTCTGAGAGACCTGTTCCGCGTTCTCCCAGAATGGTATCGATACCGTTTTCAAGATCGCTGACAAATTCATCGGCACAGGCTATCCTGAGAGCTTCATTGAGTCTTTCGCTGTCATTTGAGGCATCCCTGTCTGCAAAGCTGATGATCTCACGTATAGTTCCGCTCATAAGCTGATTGCCCTGGGGAACGTAAGCGAACAGGCGGTGATAGGCTGGATCGAGCGTTTTTACTGTACCGTCAGTGTTCATGATAATGCGGCTGCCTTCATCGAGTCTGTATACGCTTGTGAGCAGCTTCAGGACGGTAGATTTGCCGCATCCGCTGTGCCCTGTAAAGGCAACATACTGTCCCTTGTAAATATTCACGCTGATGTTTTTGACCACCTGCGGCATATTCTCCTTGCTGAGAACGGAAAGGTCATCGCAGGCAGGGTAGTAAGTAAAGGAAGCGTTTTGCAGACCGATACCAGCAAAGGTGCTGTTGTACTCCCGGAGAATATCATCAATGGGTAAGTTATTATCTGCGAGATCGTCTTCAAGGCTTTCAACCTCCATAAGTCTCTCGGCACTTGCGGTCATGGCATAGAATTTAGGCAGATATCCGGTGATATTTGCAAAAGGGGACTGTATCTGTGCTATAAGCTGTGTCACTGCAGTAAGAGTGCCGTAGCTGATAGTGCCGATAAGTATGCCGTAGCCGCAGTAGATGATTCCGGCAATGTACATACCGTGCATACAGAGCTGGAAACCGATATTACACAGGTTGGAAAAGCGGTTCTTCTTCATGCGTGCAGCCTTGTGGCTGAGCATCATGGAATCAGCTTCTTCAGCGGACTGTATTTCCGCAGCGAAAGAGCGGATCATCATAAGACTGCTGATCTGTTCCTGAAAGCAGATACGCAGTTTACCGTCGCTTTCCTGAACATTCTTGTGGAGCTGTTTGAGTATTTTTCTGAATCCGTAGGTGGTAAAAATAAGAACGATCCCTGCCGGTATCATAACAACAGAGAGTCTGCTGTCAAGAACAAGCAGCATAGCTGCGGCACTTAGCATCTTGATCAGCATTCCGGAAGCTCCCGGAAGAATATCGACGCAGTTGTTTGCAACTATCATCGTGTCATTTGTAAGGCGGTTGAGCCACTCGCCGGAGTGTACGGCGCTGACTGCCGAATGATCCTTTTTAAGTATGCAGGAGAACAGCCTTTTTTTCAGAAGGTTCTCAAAATCGGAGCGTGTATGTTCCTCCAGCCACCTGATAACAGCTCTTATGGTTATCTGGGCTGCCACAAGGAGTACCAGCAGCAGAGCGTTAGATATGAAACTATTTTTACTGCCTTCCATAGCCGAATCAACGATATTTCTCAGCAGCAGGGCATAGAGGACTCCGGAAGCGCCGTTTACCGACTGGAGCAGAATCATCCAGAGTATATTGAGTTTTTTTCTGCCGGTAACATCATAGAGCCATCTTATAGGTTTCAGCTTCATTTCATGGAACTCCTGACTATATGCTTTACCTCGTCAAGGCAGCATTCTGCAATGTCTCTGTCACATCCGTATCTCAGCAGATACCTCGTTCCTGCACCTGCATATGAATATGTTGCCGGGCGGTGAGCATCAAGGTATTCTTCATAGCAGGTATCAGTCATCAATAGCACCGATCTTTCTGAGCTGTGAAATGATCTTCTTGACATCTTTTTCAACGATCTCCCTGGGTGCATCATATTTCATCATCACTTTTCTGATTATCTCATCTTCGGATGTTTCGGTCTCAAGGCAATTGATAATGAAACCGGCAGTTTCATTGCTGTGTACCAGACCGGAGAACTTTGAAGCGCCTGTGGAAACCAGGAGAGTTTCGCCGCCGCTGTTATGTGAAATGAAGGTTTTACTGATTTTCATACGATCATCCTTTCAAGCCGTGAAATTAAGCTGTTCTGAGCTTCTTAGAACGGTATATCCATTAATAATTATATCATT
>DNLQ01000159.1 GCA_003488415.1 Ruminococcus sp.
CCCTCAGTCCCGTGGGGCGCTGCCTCTGGACTCCGGCAGGGAGCGAGCGGCTCCCTGCACCCCGCAGTTGGATTTTCCTCCGGCGACAATATCACCTTGCGGAGCGCCATAACAGTAAAATCACCGGCGACTATACCACACTGCTCCGACAATATCTCCGATCTTTAAAGACAATATCTCCGATCTTTAAATAAGTACTTGAAAAATATTTATTTTTATGATACAATGAAAATACTGATTATTTATGATTGGAGATGATCGGATTGGAGACCGCACAGTATAACTGTCCGAACTGTAACGCACGGCTTAAATTTACTCCCGAAACACAGGAGCTGAGCTGCGAGTACTGCGACAGTTCTTTCTCTATCGAGGAAATACAGAAGATCTATGCAGACAAGGAAGACCTTGTAAACCATATGCCCCCGGAGGAAAAAGCCGAGGAGGACGAGTTCGCAGCCGGAACCAACCTCTACCACTGCTCAAGCTGCGGTGCTGAGATAATGTGTGACAACGAGCAGACTGCGCTGTTCTGCTACTACTGCCATAACCCAGTTATCCTTGCAGGCAAAATGACAGGCGACTACAAGCCAAGTAAGGTTATAGGCTTCAAGATCACCCGTGAACAGGCTGTTGCCAAATTCAAGGAGTGGTGCGGAGGAAAAAAATTCATCCCCGCAGATTTCAAAAGCGCTCAGCAGCTCGAAAAAATGACCGGACTGTATGTGCCTTTCTGGATCGCAGATACCCAGACACAGGCTGATTTCGAGGCTACAGGGATCAATTCAAGAAGCTGGACTTCTGGCGGATACAGGTATACCGAAAGACGTGAGTACCAGGTAACCAGGCGAGGCACCATAAACGCCCACGGCATCCCTGCTGACGGCGAAAGCAAGATAGACGACGAACTGATGGAGGCTATCGAGCCCTTCGACTACAGCGAGCTGAAGCCCTTCTCCATGTCCTACCTCAGCGGATTTTTCGCAGATAAGTACGACGTTGACAAGGCTGCGGTATTTCCCAGGATACGTGACCGTGCAAACCAGGCAAGCAGAGAGGCGGTTCGCAGCTCCCTGGGCAGCTACGGCTCAATGAACGTGCGTACAGAGCGCTATAACATACAAAAGACCGACTGGGAGTATATGCTGCTACCGGTATGGTTCATGACATATAAGTACGACGGAAAGATATATGAATTTGCGGTAAACGGTCAGACCGGAAAGCTCGCCGGAACTCCGCCGCTGGATACCGGCAAGCTGTTCAGACTGTGTGCCGGGATAGCTGCCGGAGTAGCTGCATTGATATACTTGATCGGAGGTGCTATAGGCTGATGTCAGAACTCAGGAAATTTGCAAGAGTATGCTGTCTTATCGCAGCAATGGTCATCGCAGCAGTGATAGTCTCACATCTGGGCTACCCGAAGAACTATTCATCGGGCTACTCAGCGGAAGTGCAGAAGAGTATGCTCTACGACGACAGAGGTCTTTTCAGTGAACAGGAGCTGGAGGAGATAAACCAGAAGATAAGGGCTATTTCCGAGGCTTCACAGCTCAATATCTACCTCTACCTCAGCGGAGGCATCCGCTCCGACTGGGAGACTCAGATATACGCCGACGACGAGTACGACCGCATCTTCGGAGAGGACTCCGACGGACTGTACTATTATATGGACTTCTCACAGAAGACTCCGGCATACGATTATCTCTCCCTCAGCGGAAGAGCCTGCCTGCTGTTCGACGATTCAAAGCAGGGCATAGTGGATATGACAGGCGACCACTTCCCGTCATCATCGGATGTCAATGCAAACGGTCTTTCTCCCTACAAGGAACAGATAAAAGGCGGCATCGACTACTTCCTCGGCTGCATAAGCTCACACTCTGACGGCGCTTCTGAGGCGAACTACGTACATACCGACAACGGCAAGTACATCTTCCGCAAGAGCAACAAGCTGTACGTCACCTACAGCAAGCCCCCCTTCATCAAGTCGATAATACTTATCATAGGCGAGATAGCAGGCAGCATCATCGGACTTATCGTGTACGGCTCGGTAAAGAACTCCTACAGGTTCAAGGGAGCTGCAAGTCCTGCCAGCTACGTTTCCAAGGCTGACATAAGGTTCTACACCAGCACCGACGCATTTCTCCGTACAAACACATCACGCTACGCTATCAGCAGCGGAAACGGCGGCGGAGGACGTACCGGCGGCGGCGGAGGAGGACATTCCTTCAGCGGCGGACATACCGGTGCAGGTCACCACAGATAACCGTCATACTGCACGACCTCACCACTGCATATTTGTTGAATATTGCCAAAACTGTCCCCGGTCTCTTGACAAGGGGACTGTTTTATGCTATGCTGAGTCTGTAAACCGTTGATGAAGAGTGAGTAGGCATTGCTGCTTCTCTCCAGAGAGCCGGCGGCTGGTGTGAGCCGGTGGGAAGTATGATGCTGAATGGGCTTCAGAGGGCGGACAGAAAGCCGCTGTGTACGGAGTTTCCGGTACAGTGACCGTGTATGCGAGCCGCAGTGGTGCTGCGTTATCAAAACCGGAGTATGCAAGTACTCACTGAGAGGCTGCGGCAAGAGACTGCGGCAAGCAGGGTGGCACCGCAGAAACTGATGATACAGTTCCTGTCCCGGCATATTAGCCGGAACAGGAACTTTTTTTGTTTACGGCAAGTGTCAATAATAATCATGTAAAGGAGAATCGCTATGGCAAATGAAAAGATACCCTACAAGATATACCTCTCTGAGGAGGAGCTTCCGAAGCAGTGGTACAACGTGCGTGCAGATATGAAGAAGAAGCCTGCACCTATGCTGAATCCCGCTACCGGAAAGCCCGTCACAAAGGCAGACCTTGCTCCCGTTTTCTGCGACGAGCTTATCGACCAGGAGCTGAACGAGAACGATCCCTTCATCGACATCCCCCAGGAGATACAGGACTTCTACAGGATGTACCGTCCTGCACCGCTGGTAAGAGCTTACTGCCTGGAAAAGGCTCTGGATACTCCGGCAAAGATCTACTACAAGTTTGAGGGAAACAATACCTCCGGAAGCCACAAGCTCAACTCTGCTATCGCACAGGCTTACTACGCTAAGAAGCAGGGACTCAAGGGCGTTACTACCGAGACCGGTGCAGGTCAGTGGGGTACTGCCCTCTCAATGGCTTGCTCCTATTTCGGACTTGACTGCCGTGTGTATATGGTCAAGGTATCCTACGAGCAGAAGCCCTTCCGCC
>DNLQ01000116.1 GCA_003488415.1 Ruminococcus sp.
AAGGTACAGTTCAACTACTACACAAACGGTCAGGGTAATCACGAGTTCATGTATGATCTCGGATTTGACGCTTCCGAAGGATTCCACACCTACGGCTTCGACTGGCAGCCCGACCATATCACATGGTACGTTGACGGCAAGGCAGTATATACTGCAAACCAGAATATCCCCTCAACTCCCGGCCGTATCATGATGAACACATGGCCCGGAACAGGTGTCGATGAGTGGCTCAGCCACTACGACGGCAGAACTCCGCTTGAGGCTCACTATCAGTGGGTAACCTTCACAAAGAAATAACAAGACGATCCCAAACATTAAGATATTTTCCCCCCGAACTCAGGCGCACAGGTTCCTTACCCTATGCGCCTGAATTTCTGGATCCCATTTCTACAGAGGTGTTTTTATGCTTAAAGAAAAAGGCTTTTACAAGGGTGTCAATCTCGGCGGCTGGCTCTCTCAATGCGACTACAGTGAGGAAAGGCTCAACAGATTTATCAACGAGAAGGACATTGAAACTATTGCCTCCTGGGGCGCCGATCATGTGCGTATCCCCTTTGATTACAATATCCTTGAAAACTCTGACGGCTCCTACAACGAGGATGGGTTTGAAAGACTCAGAAGAGCTGTGGAAGTGTGCCAGAAGAATGGGCTGAATACTGTCCTCGATCTTCATAAAACTGCCGGCTTCTCCTTTGACAGCTACGGCGAGAGCGAGTCCGGATTCTTCGACAGCCCTGAATATCAGGAACGCTTTTGCAGACTCTGGGAGCAGATCGCCATGCACTTCGGTTCGGAAAGCGATCACGTAGCCTTTGAGCTGCTCAACGAAGTCACCGATGAATGCTATATAAAAGTATGGAACAGGATAGTAAAGGAGGTTATCCCTCGGATCCGCAAATATGCTCCGGATACACTGATACTTGTCGGGAGCTACGAGAATAACAGCGCTGAAACCGTTCAGTACCTTGATCCCCCTTATGATGACAAGGTGATCTACAACTTCCATTGCTATGATCCGCTCCGCTTTACTCACCAGGGTGCATACTGGACTGACCGCATTGATCCCCAGGAGCGTGTATCCTATGCCGACAGCGGATGCTCTCCAAGATTTTTTGAGGACTTCTTCGCATCTGCTCTTGCCCAGGCAAAGAAGTACAACGCTCAGCTATACTGCGGAGAGTTCGGAATAATCGACAAGGTATCTCCTGAGGATACTATAGCATGGTACAGAGACATTAATTCCGTTTTTGAAAAGTACGGCATCGGCAGATGCGCCTGGAGTTACAAGGAGATGGACTTTGGTCTCACCGATCATCACCTTGACAGCATCCGCTCCGATCTGATCAAATATCTCTGATGATCGTATACTATTTATACAGGGGACTTCTGTAACGGCAGAAGTCCCCTTTTGCTTTGCATATAAGTTAAATAATAAAAATATATAAATTGACCGAAAAAAGTAGTGCATTTTATGTGTAATTATGTTATAATAAATCTTAGGTTGTATAACCATGATCTAATAAGGTAAATAATTATTTCCCGAAAGGAGTTTTTACTATGGGACTTATGTATGCAGCTCTTTCTTCACTTACTACAACACTGAAGGATCAGTATCTGGAATACTTTATATGTGATTCCTTATCTACTGACGTCCTTGCAGTAAGAGGCATGAAGAAGAACAACAAAGGATCAGCAAATAAAGGCAATGACAGCGTTATCAGCGACGGCAGTAAGATCGTTGTAAACGAAGGTCAGGCTATGCTTATGGTAGACAGCGGCGTTATCACTGAGATTGCTACTGAGCCCGGTGTTTATACCTACAATTCCAAGGAATCACCGAGTATCTTCTCCAGCAGCTTCGGTCAGGGTATCAAGGACATTATAAAGCAGGCTTGGGAACGTCTCAAGAGCGGCGGTGCTATCGGAAAGGATCAGAGAGTATACTACTTCAATACCAAGGAGATCCGTGATAACAAGTTCGGTACAAAAAATCCTGTTCCATTCAGAGTTGCATATAATGATCCGGGCGATATCGGACGTACATTTACTGTAGGTCTGAGATGCTTCGGTACATATACATACAAGATCGTTGATCCTACACTTTTCTTCTCAGAGGTGTGCGGTAACTTCGGAGAAGGCGAATTCAAGCGCACTGACGAGGGCTTCGATGAGCAGCTCAGAAGTGAGTTTCTCAGCAAGCTCCAGCCCGGCTTCGGCGAGGTTTCAAACAAGATCAGATATGACGAGCTGACTATGCAGGTCGAGGTTATTACTGAAGCTATGCAGAAAGTTCTCCAGGATCTTTGGACAAACAGAAGAGGTATCAAGGTCGATCTGGTCAATATAGACTCCGTTACTATCAATCCCGAAGACGAGGCTAAGATCAAGAAGTATGAGGATCTTTCCTGGAACCGTGACGCTGCTAATGCTGCTGCTACTATGGTGGCTGCTCAGGCTGAGGCTATGACTGCTGCTGCAAGCAATCCTAACGGCGCTGCTATGGGATTCTTCGGTATGGGTATGGCTCAGCAGGCTGGCGGATTCAACGCTAATGCACTGTTCGATATGGCTGCTAAGCAGCAGGCTGCTGCCGCTGCTGCATCCGGAACTCCCGCTGCCCCTGCTGCCGCTGCTCCTGCAGCCGATGGCTGGACCTGCTCCTGCGGTACAACAAATACAGGCAAATTCTGTGAGAACTGCGGCAGCCCAAGACCTTCTGCTGACGGCTGGACCTGTAGCTGCGGTGCTGTCAATAAGGGTAAATTCTGCTCAGAGTGCGGCAATCCTAAGCCTGCCGGTGCTCCTAAGTACAAGTGTGACAAGTGCGGCTGGGAGCCTTCTGATCCGTTCAATCCTCCCAAGTTCTGCGCTGATTGCGGTGATCCCTTCACTGACGACGATAAGGTCTGATAGATCAAAGGCGGACATAAGTCCGCCTTTTTCAATACTGGCAAACGAGGAACGATATGGAATATACAATAAGAAACCTGCACGAGGATGAATACAGACTGCTTGATGACTTCCTTTATGAAGCTATTTTTATCCCGGAGGGAATACAGCCTCCGCCAAGAGATATAATACTCCAGCCCGAATTACAGGTATACGTCACCGACTTCGGCAAACACCGGGGAGACTTTGCTCTTGCCGCAGAAACAGACGGCAAGGTGGTGGGCGCTGTATGGACAAGGATAATGAACGACTACGGTCATATCAGCGACGATACGCCTTCATTTGCAATATCACTCTACAAGGAGTACCGGGGCTTCGGTATCGGTACTGATATGATGAGGCGTATGCTTGCCTTGCTGAAAGAAAACGGCTTCAAAAGCGCTTCTCTGGCTGTACAGAAGGCTAACTATGCTGTAAAAATGTACAAGAATGTCGGATTCAGTACTGTGGATGAAAACGACGAAGAATACATCATGCTGTGCAGACTATAACAAAATAACATAGTTTTCCCCTTGCCGGTGCAGGGGGGATCTCTTTTATATGTCCGAACATATGCTATATACATTTCGCCACGTTCTATTGACATTTGTGCGTACAACCTGTATAATAATACTGAAAGGATATATATCTGTTTTCTTTGTTTTTAATTAAGATAAGGATACATAACTCACCATTTACACAGTGGAACGGAGGTCATTATTATATGTACAGGCTTAAAAAGTACATCGCTGCTGCCGCAGCCCTGCTCACTGCTTCCCTTACGCTGGCTGCTCCAGCTAAGGTATCAGCTGTACAGCCCGGAGTCTGCGCTCACTATGCCGACGAGAACTGCGAGATAATCAGCGGCTGCGATTACACTATTATGGTCAGACTCAGCGGTAAATTCATTACTGCCTCCTCTGACGGAAATGTGAACCAGTGGGAGAAGACTGACAGTGACTCCCAGATATGGCATATCGAAAGCGTCGGCAGCGGTATGTGCCGCATCTCCCCTGCCGGAAATCCAGGACTTGCTATGACTGTGGAGAACGGTGACTCCACTAACGGCAATAACATTATGCTGTCAGAGTATGTCGATTCTCCGGCTCAGCATTTCATCCTCCACCGCACAGATGACGCTTACTACATCACTGCACAATGCTCCGGGAACGCTGCCCTTGACGTATACGATATCAGCTACGAGAACGGCGCAAATATCGACCAGTGGGACTACTGGAAAGGCGAAGGTCAGAAATTCTATATCAGACCTGTTGACGGCTCTTACAGTCTTATCGCCGGAGATCTGAATTTCGACGGCGTTGTTAACTCCTACGATCGCATATTCATGGAACGTGCCTTAACACAGGGCGCTGATAAAATTGTCACAACAGTCGGCGACGTTGACGGTAACGGCATCATGAACTACGATGATATGTCCCTGCTCACAGATTTTCTCCTGGGCAAGGAGACAGACATGAAAGGCAGGATCAGTATCCCATCCGAGAAGCCGGACTTTGCCTACCTGTTCGCCTACTTCCTGGGCAACGCCCCGGAACAGGAAAGACTGTCCTACGCCGTGAGCCTTGACGGCTACAACTTCAAGGCTCTTAACAACGGACGGGCTGTCTGGCAGTCAAAAGCCGGTACAGAATGCTTACGTGATCCCTATATCTTCAAGGGAGAGGACGGTCTGTACCACTTGCTCGCTACTGATATGAAGTCATCCCTCGGCTGGAACAGCAACAGAAATCTGTTAAGCGCAAAATCTACCGATCTCGTCCACTGGTTCGATGATACCATTATCGAGATAGCCAATAAGTACCCCTCTATGATGGGAGCTGACCGTGCATGGGCTCCTCAGGCTATTTATGACACCGACAAAGGCTCCTATATGATCTACTTTGCCGCAAGAGTCCCCGGCATCGACGACAGAACTATAATGTATTACGCCTACAGCAGAGACCTGAAGACTCTGGACACCGCTCCGGCTGTTCTCTTTGCTCCTGCCGACGGTCACGATGCTATCGACTCGGATATAGTATTCAGGAACGGCAAGTACTATATGTACTATAAGGACGAAACTACCAAGCGCATCAAACTCGGAATATCAGATCATGCAAGCGGTCCGTACCGTGAGATAAAACAGGTGTCAGATGGGAACCTCGGTGTTGAAGGTCCTAATATCTATAACCTTATCGGCACTGACAAATGGCTTATGATGTCCGACGCTTACGGAGACGGCTACTATGTGATGCAGGAAACCTCTGATATGGAGAACTTCACATCACTTAACCGCAGTTCATACAGCTTCGACTTCACACCTCGCCACGGCTACGTTATCCCTATCAATACCGATCAGTATACGGCTCTGGTAAATGCTTACCCCTCCCCCGGTCTCTCACAGGTACATACCGGATATGAGCCCGTAACCGTCAACGCTTCAAGGGACAGCCGGCTTATGATGCCGAAAACAGTTTCAGCTATCTACAGTGACGGAAGTAAGACTGATGTAAGCGTTGACTGGGACAACAGCTCTATTTCATCCGTAGATACCTCCGTTCCCGGTACATACTATGTTAAGGGAACGGCTAAATCATCCAAGGAGCTGTATAATAATCCCTTCATCAGTGAGCGTGCCGATCCGTACATTGTGGACGGCAAGGACGGTTATTATTACTTCACCGCTTCCTACCCTGCCTACGGCAGCGTTGATAAGGGCTATGACCGCATCATACTCCGCCGCAGCAGTACCGTGGGCGGACTTGCCACCGCAGAGGAAAAAACCATATGGTCTGCACATCCAAGCGGTATCATGGCAAAGCACATATGGGCGCCGGAAATACATAAAATAGGAGGTTCGTGGTATATCTTCTATGCAGCCGGATCAAGCAGCAATATATGGGCGATACGTCCGTATGTCCTGCGCTGTGACGGTGATCCATATACCGGAAGCTGGACTGAGTGCGGTCAGATGCAGGCTGCTCCCGGAGATCAGGAGTCTTTTGCAGGCTTCTCTCTCGATATGACCTATTTTGAGAACAACGGAAAGCATTTTGTCATATGGGCGGAGATAAAAGGAGATTCTTCTCTCTTTATGGCGGAGATCAACCCTTCTCAGCCCTGGAAACTCATATCCGCTCCTATTATGCTCACTAAACCCGAGTACGACTGGGAGCTTGTGAATAACCGTGTAAACGAAGGTCCTGCCGTGCTGAAAACCGAAAATAAGATCTATGTATTCTTTTCAGCCTCCGGTACAGGCTCAGAGTACTGCGTCGGACGGCTTGAAGCTGATATAAATTCTGATCTTATGGATATTTCAAGCTGGAGAAAACTGGATCACCCCGTACTCTCTACAGCTGATCTGCCCGGTGAGTCAGGTCCGGGACACAATTCCTTCGTGACCGATGAAATGGGTAATCTTCTGATCGTTTACCATTCACGCCCGGATTCACATTCATACAAGGAATGCGGATCCTACAGCAAGGATCCCCTGT
>DNLQ01000034.1:0-14494 GCA_003488415.1 Ruminococcus sp.
AACGTTGACTCCTCTGTGTTCGGGAGTCCTACCATTCTCTCCTGAGATGTACTTCTGCTCAGCCACAGAGGGTTCCATGAACCTGCGGCAGAATTGCTGAATGTGCCGTCTTCTCTGAATGGGATATCTATCGGATCCTCGGAACCGAGTACCTTCTGATACAGATAACCATTATATACGAAGAAATATGCTGTTTTTGGAGTAAGAATGTATCCGCTTGGCTGGCTTTTCTCAGTTATCTTGTAGATATGGTCAATCGAGCCAGTTCCGGAATTGTACGCAGCCTTTACGATAGTGCCGTTTGGCAGATCTGCCACGTCGCCCTCAGCTACGGTGAAACCGCTTGCTGAAGATGTGAAACGATGTCCTTCACCATTGGCTACTCCCTGCTTATCAGCAATATTTACTGATACTTCTATGAGCTCCAGACCTGCGTTTTCAAGAACGATAGTCTCGTCATCCTCGTCTACCTTCTTCAGTGAGATAGCCTCACTGTTAATGAAGGAGTAAGGATCATCGGTTGCTGTAATGTTGATCGAAGGATCAACAGGTGAATTGCCCTCGAACAGCCAGTAGTTGCTGGTGCCCTGGAGCTTGCGGAGAATGAATCTATCCTGTACTGCTGCGAGCTCTGACTCTGAGAGCTCAACGCCGTTCTTTGTTCCGCCTGTGATAGTTGCACCGGAATTTGTGAATCTGTAGATATTCTCAGTACCGTTGTCATCTATCTTATAGGTGTTTTCTGAAAAGACAAGAGGTGAATATGTCTTTTCTGAGACCTTATCTGTCTCAGCGAAAGATGACTTGTCGCCGTAGTACTTTACTACTGCGGTCTTGTAGGTCATATCTCTCGTTTCTGGCTCTTCTTTAGGAGCATTTTTCGCATAAGTCTTGGGATCCTCAGTTACTACCTTATGATAGGTGTACTCTGTGGGATCAGGTTCAGAAGTATTATCAAAAATAACAACACTACCAGAAGAATTTGTATTCTTTGTAATACTGTTGGAGGGAGTTCCATTATCCTTATAAGATACAGTTCCATCTCCGGTGGTATTGACAACAATTTTGTAAATTATGGCTTTAGCATTGTTTAAATCATTATCATTGATCAGTCCACCAGAACATGGTTTTGTTACAGGATTGAAAGAGTAGATCACCTTGTTTATTGTGACGTTTTCAGAAGGAATGATATCATATGCTTCCTTCAAATAATAATAATTATTATTGCTTGAATCAGACACATTATATACTTCTATCTCTCCATCAGATGTAACAGTATAGCTCTTCGTAGGTCCACCCCAATTGCTTTTAAGGGTGATTTCGCCAGAATCGCCGTCCAAAGTCACATTAACGGTCATGCTCTTTACTTCACTACCATTTTGTGTTACAGGACCAAACGCTCTGGGATCAACTTTTCCACCATCAGTTAAACCATACTCCTGATCGTTATAATAGAATGTAACAGAATTGATAGCGGCATCACCAGAAGCGCTAAACGAATCTTCATATGGATCATACGTGCACTGTTTGCCATAATCGAACTGTACGTTTCCTATAGCCTCAAAGTCTCCAAGTCTCCAGGTGCCGTCTGTTGACGGGGAGAGTGTTCCGCTTACAGCCTGTGCGCCGTACTGGTCTGCCAGATCAGCGTCGACTTCCGTTGTGGGAGTCATTGTGGTGCCGTCATATGTATAGATAAGATCAGGCTTTTGATACACTCTGATATTATCTGTCTCATACTTGGCTGTCTGCTTATCTCCCTCGCTTACCTCAAAGTAGTAGCTCTTATCGGACTTCTTATATCCTGAAGGAGCACTTATCTCCTTGACTACATACTTTCCCTTGCCGGGAACGTTGATGTGAAGTGTGGAGTTTGTAGAAGTAGTGGAAGATACCAGACTCTCTGTTCCGTCTCCAGCTATCTTATAGAGTCCGATCTCTGCGCCGGGAAGGAATGATCCTTCGTCGCTTGAGAACTTGTCAACATCTATAGTATAGGATGCAGAGGTTCCGAGAATAGAGATAGGACCTTCAAAAGGTCTGTAACCAAACTCCATTGTGCCTTCAAAACTTTTTGCAATTATAGCACCAGAAAGATGTCCGTGATTACGTGCCCATTTCGGCTGCGGTCCATCCCATACTGTAATTCTTGAATTTCTGCCAAATTTCAAATCAGCAAGAAACGCCTGATCAGTAATGTGCGCATAAGGCGCAAGAATAGTACCCTGCATAGAACCGCCGAACAAAATAGTATCTTTAGCATTTGGAAAGTTCCAAAGCAGCGAAGTAACGCCATAATGATTATTACTATAGGATGCATCAGGACGTCCAATTATAATATCATTGACGGTTACTACTTTATCGCCGTTCTTCGGTACATCAATATCATGTCCGTCAGTTGTAAGATCATACAGCGGAACGCTGATATTAACAACCTTATGCGTAACACCTTCAGTTTTATTCTTTTCAGGAATCTTCTGTTCCGTGCCTTCCTCCATTACATTAACTACAATAAAGGAATTGTACCACGTTTCTTCACCTACAGAATTTCCTTCCAAAGGGATAGTCTCTTTTCTGCCGTTAGGATCAGTCAACTTTGGAATATTCTTGAACTCAACATAAACCGCTTCTTTGAAAAGCTGGTATTCATCAGAGTCAAGTGTACAATATACCGTATCAACAGGAACATTAGAATCGCCTGTGTATTCAAGTACAACTGATTTCTGTCCATCCTTTGTACTCTCATATACCGTGAATTGATCTTCTTTAGAAGCCAAAGAAGCACTTCTATCCTTAAGCATATCATATTGATAATCAAAATCAATAAGGTTAGCATTATATATGCGACCTTCATAAGAAGAATAATTATCACGTGCATAATCTACACCCGCATCACTTACTAATACGATCTTGTTATTTGTCGGAGCATCTTTATTAGTTCCATTACCTTCATATCCAGATTCAAGATTGAGATTACTCATCACCGGATCAGGATACCTTGAATTAGGATTTGCCCCCCAGATGACATGAGCAAAACCATTGCTATGAATTAGTTTTTCTAATTCAACGCCCCAAAGGAATGCACCATACTGATTACTCTGGAAATGTCCTTTACCGAACTCGTAGCGCCAACCAGTGCTGTATTCCTCCAACTTACCTCCGTCAAATGATCCTCCTACAGCAATACGTCCTTCTGCATCGGAATCATGAGGAACGAAATACTCGTCCATGAACACTGAAAACTGCGAAGCAATACCGAGAGCATAAGCATTCTCGTAGTTTACGAGGGTACTTGCTGCGTCAGCGCCTCTTAGCGGATTTGACATATCATCCCCGATAAGCAGTGTAACATCATCAATAGTCTTAGTGTAATTGAGGTTATTGACATCTGTCGCATTGGTTCTGAAAACATCTCCGCCTACGTTAAGTCCGCTTGGGATCGAGTAGGAAATCGCAAGCAAAGCAGAAGTTACGCCGCTCAGCAATCGCTTCCCAAAAGATTTTTTCATAAACTTTCACCCTTTCTACTTATAATAGTATATCTATGTAAAAAAAGTCTTTTGTCACCCCCGCGAGTGGACACAGGGAGACAGCCGCAGCTTTTATAACACAATTATATCACAAAGCCATCACCATTTCAAGCATCTAAACGTTATTTAATGTAAAAATTGTCAAGACTTTTTTATGAAAATTACACAAGAAAAAGCGTCACAAAAGTGTGCCTCGCCCGATTTTAGTTTTTAACATTAATTTTATTTTTGTTATTACCAAGTGCTGAAAAATCAAGTTAAAATTGCATCTCTTTTACAGATATTTTTTCTACTATACTCTCGTGTATCTTGTTAATTCAATGAATATCAACTGCATCCGTTCTTTATTTCCCGTTATGAAAGTCTGTCATCTGTGAATATTGACCTTTCTGCCATAATCTGCTATAATGAAATCATGGAAATCAGAAAACGAAAAGAGGCGGCAGTATGAATACAGGCGATGCAATACAGGAACAGGTGGAACGTGCTTCCAGCCTACTCACTGATACAGCAGAACATATCCGGAAGGCATTTCCCTCCATTATCGCTGCCATCCTTCTCCTTGCAGCAGGAATGCTTATTGTCAGGCTGATAACAAGGATAATCGGAAAGGCTACGGACAGGTCAAAAATAGACGGCGCTGCAAAGAACTTTCTCATATCTGTCATAAGAGTATTCCTGTATGTAATAGTGATTGTAATGGCGCTGTCGGTACTCAACGTCCCTATGTCTTCCATTCTCACCGTACTCGGTGCAGCAGGTCTTGCGGTCAGTCTCGCTTTGCAGAACTGTCTGACTAACCTCTGCGGAGGATTCATCATTCTCTTTTCCAAGCCCTTCTCCGCCGGAGATACCGTGGAGCTTGACGGCACGATCGGTAATGTCTCATCTATCGGCATACTCTACACAAAACTGAAAACTCTCGACGGTAAGACAGTGTATATCCCCAACGGCAAGATCACAGATGCCAAGATAATCAACTTTACTGCCGATCCCGCAAGACGAATTGATCTTACCTTTAATATAGCCTATTCCGCAGATTTCGCAAGCGCACGCCGCATCATTATGGATGTTATCAAAGAGAACAAACTGCTCCTGTCATCACCGGAACCGGTGGTACGCATGAGCAGTCTGAACGAAAACTCTGTAACTGTCGATGTCCTTGTGTGGACTGCAAACGACAACTACTTCACCGCCCGTTACGATTTGACTGAAGGCGTCAAAGCAGCCTTCGACCGTGAAGGCATCGAGATACCTTTCAGACAACTGGACGTTCATCTGAAGAACGACTGAAAGGAGGCTTGTCATGGCTGCAACAGCTTCTGCAAGAAACCATCGGCATAAACATCGCCGCAGACGCAGGAAGATGCCGCTTTTCCTGAAACGCCTGCTGACTCTTGCTGCCGTATTCCTGATATGGTGGCTGAACAACTACACCCTGAAGACCGTACATACCTCTCTGCACTCACCAAAGATAAATGATTCCTTCAGAGCTGTCGTGATCTCCGATCAGCACACCACCAAGGACGGCATCTCCAATGAAGCTATCATCAGCCGTGTGGAGTCCGCAAAGCCTGACGTCATCTTCGTCCTGGGCGATATGTACTCCAGGAACAGTGAGTGGGAGCTTATTAAAAGGCCTATCGAGCTTATGTCAGACATTACTGCGGACGGTTTTCCGGTATACTTCGTCCCCGGCGACCATGATACCAGTAAAAAATACCTTGCGGCTCTCAAGTCAGCAAGAGTACACGTCATGGACTATAAGTCTGAAAAAACTGATATAAAAGGAACTCCGGTACAGATAATGGGTATAGACAACGTGTACTACAGTCCCACCTTCGATCTTTCAAAGGAGTTTTCAAACGATCCCGGAAGGTTCAATATACTTCTTGCACATATACCGAACTATAACGCCTTCGCAGCCTTTGGTGCAGACCTCACCCTTTCCGCAGATACTCACGGCGGTATGACAAGACTTCCTTTTATAGGTCCGGTCTATGACAGAACTTCCCAGACACTCTTCCCTAAACTGCATAATAACGAATTATACGATAAAGGCTGGTTCAGCTATGACGGCGGAAAACTGTTCATCACCTCCGGTATAGGCGCCTCACCTGCACCAATAAGATTCTGGAACCGCCCGGAAATAGTGGTGATAGACTTCAAGCACGATGATTAAGGAGCAGATATGACTGATATTATTATTATTGGCGGAGGCGCTTCCGGTCTTACGGCGGCAATATCCGCAAAAGAGACAGAACCTGATGCGGAGGTCGTAATCGCTGAGAGACTCAGCCGTGTGGGAAAAAAGATACTCGCTACAGGCAACGGAAGGTGCAATCTCGGCAACCGTGACATTTCACCCGAGCATTATCACGGCTCAGTGGACGTTATGCCCGTTATGTCGGCAGTGCCGGATGCTGAAAGATTCTTCCGTGATATCGGCGTACTCACCTGGACAGACGAACAGGGCAGGATATACCCATACAGCAATTCTGCCGCTACAGTGCTGAATGCTCTGAGACTGCGCTGTGAACAGACGGGAGTCAAGGAAATATGCGACTTCAAGGCTGTGGATATCATCCCGGAAAACGGCAGATGGTGCGTTGCTGCGGAGGACGGCAGAGAACTCAGCTGCCGCAGACTTATCATAGCATCAGGCGGTCTTGCTGATCCCGGCTCAGGCACAGACGGCTCAGTACTGAAACTGCTGCGTGATATGGGGTACAGAGCTTCAAAATACTGCCCGGCAGTAGCTCCGCTCAAAACAGAAGCCGCTCTGCTGAAAGGTCTCAGGGGCATACGTGCAAAATGCCGTGTACAGGCTTTTTCCGGAAACGAGCTGCTCCGCACAGAGTACGGCGAGATACAGTTCACCGAAACCATGCTCTCAGGTATATGTGTGTTCAATATGGCGTACCTGTGGAGAAAATACGGCATGGGACTGAGACTGTCAGTTGACCTTGCCCCCGATATTTCCGACCTCGACCTCTGCACTTACCTTATCAACGTACAGAAACAGCGTCCCCTTCTGCCGCTTTCCGAGCTGCTCACAGGTATGTTCCGCAAGGAACTGGCACAGTATATCATAAAGTCAGCTCTGAAACGCTTTGAACCGGATCAAACCGGAGCTCTCACTGAAAGAGACATTATGCGTGTGGTAAAACGCATAAAGGGACTGGAGTTCCCTGTTACCGACTGTGCGCCCTGGAAGAACGCTCAGTCCACCTGCGGCGGTATCTCTGCGGAGTGTATCACTATCGGACTGCAATCCAGACTGCACAGCGGGCTCTGGTTCTGCGGAGAGACTGTTGATACCGTCGGTGACTGCGGCGGCTTCAATCTCCAGTGGGCATGGGCTTCAGGCATACTCGCCGGAAGAAATGCGGCACTTTCCCTGAAAGGCGGTAAATAAATGATAAGAGTTAGCGGCATAAGCGTACCGCTGAGCACTGACTTCTCAAAGCTCCGTGAGCTATGCGTTAAAAAGCTGGGCATTCCGGAACGAAGCCTAAAAACTGTCAGGCTCTCACGAAAGGCTGTGGACGCAAGACGCAGGTCAGACGTACACTTCACCATTTCCCTTGATATAACCGCTCAGGGTGAGGATAAACTGCTGAAAAGGCTGAAAAATGCTGCAGCGGTATCTGAGGACAGCTACTCCGTCCCCGTTCCGGATAAGCTGCCGGAGAATCCGCCGGTAATAGTGGGGTTCGGCCCGGCAGGTATGTTCGCCGCACTGGTACTCGCTCTGGCAGGCGCTCGCCCCATTGTGCTGGAGCGTGGATATGACGTTGATTCCCGTGTGAAGGCAGTAGAGACTTTCCGCTCAGAGGGCAGGCTGGATCCACGGTGCAATGTTCAGTTCGGCGAGGGCGGCGCCGGTACTTTCTCCGACGGCAAGCTCACTACAGGTATACGTGACAGGCGCATAGGCTGGATCCTGGAGCAGCTTGTGGAAGCCGGCGCTCCGGGAGAGATACTGTACCTCGCTAAACCGCATATCGGCACCGATAAACTCCGGGGATGTGTTAAGTCCATACGTGAAAAGGTGATATCCCTCGGAGGAGAAATACGGTTCGGAGCAAGATTCTGCGGCTACAGCGAGAAGGACGGAAGGATCTGCTCCGCAGAATACGAGGACGGCTGCGGTATGCACACCATCCCAGCTGACAGCCTTATCCTCGCTTCCGGTCACAGCGCCCGTGATGTATTCGGGCTGCTGCACAGCAGAAAGGTGACGCTGAGTCAGAAGAGCTTCTCGGTAGGAGTCCGCATTGAACATCTGCGTGAAGATATCGACCGTGCCATGTACGGCAGCTTTGCCGGACATCCTGCTCTGAAAGCCGCTGACTACAAGCTGGCAGTACACCTCCCCGGCGGCAGAAGTCTGTATACCTTTTGTATGTGTCCCGGCGGATATGTAATGGCTGCGTCCTCTGAGGAGGGCAGGCTTGCCGTGAACGGCATGAGCTGCTTTGCCCGTGACGCTGAGAACTCCAACAGCGCTCTTCTGGTAGGTATTACTCCCGGAGACTACGGCAGCGATCATCCCCTTGCAGGTATGTATCTTCAGCGTGAGCTGGAGGAAAAAGCATTCATCGCCGGAGGTTCGGATTACTCTGCTCCCGTCACTACGGTCGGCGGACTTCTGGAAGGGACTGTCCCTGACCGTTTCGGCAAGGTGAAGCCGTCCTACCGCCCCGGAGTCAGATTCGCCGGACCGGAGGAATACCTCCCGGATTACGTCTGCGCAGCTCTCCGTGAAGGCATAAAGGCCATGGGCAGGAAGATACCGGGATTCGATTCCCCGGACGCTGTACTCACAGGCATCGAGAGCCGCAGCAGCTCTCCGGTGCGTATCGACCGTGACGAGAGCCTGCAGTCAGTATCCCTCCGGGGACTCTATCCCTGCGGCGAGGGCGCAGGCTATGCAGGAGGTATAGTCTCCGCAGCCGTGGACGGTATGAAGTGCGCAGAAGCTGTGCTCGGAAAGGAGAGGCTATGAAACTGCTCATAACAGGCGGTACCGTCTTTGTGAGCCGGTATACCGCTGAATACTTCCGTGACAGGGGACATGATGTGTATGTCCTCAACCGGGGCAGCCGTCCGCAGCCGGAAGGTGTCACCCTGCTGCGCTGTGACAGACACAGTGCCGGGGGCGTCCTGAAAGGCAGGCACTTCGATGCGCTTATTGATGTTACAGCCTACAATGAAGATGATGTGACCGACCTGCTGGGCACTGGTCTCACCTTTGACAGCTGCATTATGATAAGCTCCAGCGCTGTATACCCGGAAACTGCACCGCAGCCCTTCAGGGAGTCGGAGGAATGCGCTCCGAACTGCATATGGGGCAGCTACGGAACCGACAAAATCGCCGCTGAAAAGGCTCTGCTCAGGCTCTTTCCGGAGGCTTATATCCTCCGCCCGCCCTATCTCTACGGCGAGATGAACAATCTCCACCGTGAGGCATTTGTGTTTGAGTGCGCCGAGAATGATCTGCCGTTCTATGTGCCGGATGACGGCAGACTGCCGCTCCAGTTCTTCCACATCCGTGACCTCTGCCGCTTCATGGAGATCATTTTAGCTGAAAAACCGGTTCAGCATATCTTCAATGTGGGCAGCAGTGATACCGTCACAGCAGAGGAATGGGTGCGGACGTGCTACAATGTCCTCGGAAAAACACCTGAGATACGCTATGTACACAGCGGTATCCCGCAGCGCAGCTACTTCCCCTTCCACCCCTACGCCTACCGGCTGGACGTCTCTGCACAAAAGTCTCTTATGCCGGATACTATCCCGCTTTTCCAGGGACTTTGCAGCTCCTATGACTGGTTCAGAGATCACAGGGACTGTATCATACGAAAACCGCTCCACGACTTCATAAAAGACAACTCTTACAAACTGAGGTGATGATATGTTATTATTCAGACCGTACAAAGAATGTGATGCTCCGGCAATAGCAAGCTGGATAAGAGATGAGTACTCCTTCCGCAAATGGTGTGCGGACAGGTTCGACAGCTTTCCCCTTACTCCTGATGCACTCAACGCCCACTATGCCGCAGCAAAGGATACAGACAACATATTCCCCTTTACTGCATATGACGAGAATGGCGTGGCAGGGCACCTGATCCTGCGGTTCACAGACGATACACGAAAGGAGGTGCGGCTGGGATTCATCATTGTTGACTATGACCGCCGGGGCACAGGTCTCGGCAAGGAAATGGTACTCCTGGCTCAGCGCTACGCCTTTGAGTTCCTGGGAGCAGAAAAAGTGAGTCTGGCGGTATTTGACAACAACCCCGCCGCCTATCACTGCTACTATGCCGCCGGATTCCGTGAAGTACCCGACGAGACTGACAGCTTCTTTGAAACAATGGGCGAGAAGTGGAAGCGCATCACCATGGAGCTGACACGTCAGCAGTACGAAAACAGATAACTGACCGGTCAGTCCACATAACAGATATTACTGCAAATGACAAATTGTTCTGGCGTTTGCTTTTTGCCGATCCGCACACAGTGAATGTGAGAGGCACTATAAACACTACCCACAGAACGGAGGAGAACTATGAAGATAAACGTTATCGGCGGCGAAATGAGCCGCACTGAGATCGACCAGTACCTTGAGTACGCAAGAAGCAAGTACATCGGAAGACAGATATGTCAGATGGACATAATCATTGACGGCGACTTCGTTGACCTTAAAGTACATTTCAGCGATATGAACTTCCAGCACGCCTACAGGTCTGCGGATTACCTCGTGAACAATATGGATAAGCTCAATGACGCAAAACAGAAGGAGTTCTCCGAAAAAGAAAGACATCCCGCTGTGGAATGATCGGAGGAAACATGAACCTTACCAACATCGGAACTGTAAAAGAAATACTCTCCCGTCACGGCTTCAGCTTCTCCAAGGGACTGGGACAGAACTTCATCATCAATCCCGACATCTGCCCTAAGATCGCTGAGTACGGCAACGCTCAGCCCGGTTACGGAGTGATGGAGATCGGTACGGGCATCGGAGTTCTCACCAAGGAGCTGGCTCTCCGTGCAGACAGGGTGTCCGCAGTGGAAATAGACAGCCGCCTGCTGCCGGTACTTGAGGAAACTCTCTCTGACTTCTCCAACGTCCGCATCTACAACGAGGACGTTATGAAAGCCGACCTGCACCGCATAATATCAGAGGACTTCCGGGGACTAAGAGCCGCTGTATGCGCCAATCTCCCCTACTACATCACCTCCCCTGTCATAATGCTGCTGCTGGAAAGCAGGCTCCCTATCGACTCCATTACCGTTATGGTGCAGAAGGAGGCTGCCCAAAGGCTGTGTGCCGCTGTGGGTACAAGAGAATCCGGAGCTATTACCGTAGGAGTCAACTACTATGGCACGGTACGGAAGCTGTTTGATGTCTCACGAGGCAGCTTCATGCCTGCCCCGAATGTTGATTCAGCCGTTATCCGCATAGACCTGCGCCATGACCTGCCGCTGAGTCCGGAGAAGGAGAAGTTCTTCTTCACCGTCGTGAAGTCGGGATTTTCCCAGCGCCGCAAGACTCTTGCAAATGCTCTGTCATCACTTATGGGTATTCCTAAGCAGACTGTGTATTCCGCACTGTCGGAGCTTGGTCTGCCGGAAGCTGCCCGGATAGAGTCGCTAACCATGGAGCAGCTTACAGCATTATCTTTACGGCTGCAAAAAGAGATATAAAGGACTCCGTTCGGCGTGCTGCCGGAGGAAGTAATGATAAAAAACAGCGCCTGCAACCGTAATGGTTACAAGCGCTGTTCAGCTCTCTGATATGTATTATGATAACCTTGTCTCCGTTTGCGTAAATCCGGAGACATTTTTCGTTTCCGGAAACATTCTTAACCTATCTTTTAGTGATACTGCACAACGATACGTTTGCCTGTTTGTAAAACTATACGAATTTTCAGGATCTTCAGAATTTTTTCGTCTTTTTTGACCTTTAAAATCACTTGTATACAGAAGGTTATCATAACCGATACATCTCATAACGAGAAAAGGAGTGATACTATGAAAAAGGTAATGGCGATCATATTTGCAGCGGCTCTGTTCTGTGGGTGTCTTACCTCCTGCTCGCATGGCAGGACTGAGAGCTCATCAGCCGTTCCGACTGCGGCTGAAACTCTCTCTCTCAAAGCCGTTGACATCTCTATGTCCGGGAACTTTGAGGAGATCACCGATCTGAGCTGTGATCCGGTCAGCGGGAAGATCCTCGTGTTTGGACGTCTTGAGAACGGAAACTATGCGGGATATGTGACAACGCACACATTTGAGAGCTACGAGGAACTGCGCTTCACGCCCCGGGAGGATGAGCAGGTGAAGTATGCAGCTCTGATGAAAAGAGGCAGGAAGGCTATCCTGACGGTGCAGGACGGAAAGACGCTCGTCTACCTTTACGACAAGGACAACAGGCAGGAAAAGACTATAGACTGCGGTGAGATACTCGCTGAGGACAGCTACGCCACCCTCATTGCAGGCGAAAACACCGTGTTTATCGAACAGAGCGACCGTGGCAGCCGTGAACTGACTGCTGTGTCCATATCTGACGGCAAAGTGCCTGGAAAAGTAAAGCTCGGCGGTGATATGTACATCGGAGCATCAACGGACAAGGACGGAGTGCCAACTGTAGTCTGCGGCGATATCGAAAAGACCTTCACCGCCCACATCGACGGTATTAATCTCGTGGACAAGCAGGAATGCAGCAGGCTGAGTTCCTCTGCGTATTCGATGTGTGCAGGCTTTGGTGACTACTCTCTTGTGGCGAACCTCGGTCAGAGCCTTGTCGGGTTGAAGGACGGCAATTGGGTAGAGCTTACCAACAATATGGACAGCGACATCGAGTTCTATGGGCTGTCCTCTATGGCAATGACGGCGGAGGACGAATTTGCAGCGGTGCAGTACGGAGACGCACACCCGAAGCTCATACTGCTGACGGCACAGGACATATCAGACCTCAGAACAAAGGAGCTTGTGACCATTGCGAGCTTCAGTCAGGGCAGCGGAGGTATCGGGCAGTATGACGAGGAGATAAAGGTCTTCAACGCTGAGAGCGAGGACTACCGTGTCGAGTACAGGAACTACTGGAACGATGAAAAGCTGGAGCGTGACTACGACCGGCTCAGGCTCGATATCATCAGCGGCGACGGTCCCGATATTATCCCGTTCGACCCTGTATTCAGACCTGATTCTTTCGGCTCGGGCGTGTTCTGCGATCTCTATGAATTCATCGACAAGGAGCCCGACCTCAAGCGTGAGGACTTCATTCCGAATGTTCGCAAGGCTTTCGAGCGTGACGGGAAAATGGTGATGATGACCCCAACGTTCTGGTGTTTCAAAACTGTGACCGCAAAGTCGGGCTATGCGGGAGTCCGTGAGAATTGGAGCTTTGACGATATGATAGCCGCTTACAACGACAAGCCCGAGGGTATGTACTTTTTCGATCCTTATGAGGACTATTATTATCGGGATAGCATCTTTCAAAGTGTAGTTCTGAACAAATTCTTCGTTGATTATGACAAGGCAGAGTGCTGGTTTGATTCGCCCGAATATATTAAAATGCTCAATTTCTTCAGCGATAACGAGATAGGTTTGACATGGGACGAATACAGAAACCAATCAGGAGATTACGGCGACTATGTACAAGACGACGTTATCGAAGGAAAGACCTTCATTGAATTTGAAAGAGGCAACTGCTTCTCGTTCCAGCAGATTTTTCAGAAGGTTCGCTATGACTACGGAGATGACTGCGTATTCGTTGGATATCCCTATGACGGCAAGGAGAGCGGCTCGTTCATATCGCTTGATACCTGCCTCGGTATAGTCGCAAACTCTCCGCACAAGGACGGCGCGTGGAGCTTCCTACGCTATATGCTCTCCGACGATTATTACAACAAGCCCGAAAACTATTATGATTTCTCCGTTATCGAGCGGATATTTGATGACAGGGCACAGATGACTGTTGACGGCTTTCTGACATTTCCACGCGGTGAAAATGGAAAGATTGTCGAAGGAGATATGATAAGGCAAGACTGGGAGATACCCATTAGAGAATGGGACGGCGAGGACTTTATTGACAAAGGGACTGTCAAGCTCGAACCCTTCACGCAGGAGGAGTGCGACTATTACAAGAATATGATAAAGAATTCCAATGTCGTGCGCTATGACGGCAATATAACAGACATAGTAAACGAGGAGACAATGTCCTTCTTCAACTACGAATGTACCGCCGAGGAGTGTGCGGAAAAGATACAGAACCGTGTCTCTCTCTACCTCAGTGAGCACTACGGCTGATATAACGCAAAACAGCGGCACTGTTACAGTGCCGCTTGCCCTTTGTTTGCTATTTCAGTCCGGTGCGTATGTAGTGGAACAGATACTGCTGTGCGATGCCGGCATTGTCTGCGGCAAACTCCGGAAATCCGTCCGGATAGTACTCCGCAAGTACCCTCTTTATCCACACGTCAACCGGAAATGCCTCTGTACGGTGCATACCGTACAGCAGTACGCACTCCGCCACCTTCGGCCCTACTCCAAGTATCTTCTTCAGCTCTGTACGTGCCTGGTCTATGGGTGCAGCAGCGATCGCCGCAAGATCGGTACTTCCGCTGTTCACTCTCGATGCTGCATCGCATATGTACTTGGCACGGAATCCGCTGCGCAGATACGCAAGGCTGTCAGCAGTCTCGGCAGCAAGAGCCTCCGCCTCCGGAAACTCACCTCCGTAGTTTTCGCAGAGTCTGTCGATGATTCCCTTGATCCGTGGTATGTTATTGTTCTGGGAAATAATGAAGGAAATAAGACACTCCCAGCTGTCCTGCCGCAGAAGTCTTATTCCTCCGGCATAACTGCACGCCTTCGACAGTGTCTCGTCCTGGGAAAAACAGCGTTTCAGCTCTGTGTAATCTGTGGAGAGATCAAAATAATCCACCCACTTGTCA
>DNLQ01000034.1:14541-18504 GCA_003488415.1 Ruminococcus sp.
CCACTTGTCAAGGAAATCTTCTTCTGTTGTTTCGTGGAAGATAAAACGTCCCGGTGCTGTCTGCGACACGGTCAGGCAGCTGTTGACAAAGCTGCCGGTGTATGTACACTGAAAGTCAGAAGCTGTCTTCCTCCAGCGGAAAGCCTGTCCGCAGTCAAGTGTCTCGTCAAGGTCAAGATCAGGCTCGGATACTTCAATATCCATGCCCTTTATTTCATAATCCATTTTCAGCCTCCCTGAGTCCGGTATAAAAAAATTCCGGAACATTTCTGTTCCGGAATCTGGGGTAATGTTGATCACACTGGTCTGAGTGACGGGACTTGAACCCACGGCCTCTACCACCCCAAGGTAGCGCGCTACCAACTGCGCCACACCCAGCCATCGGTATTCTTCGTAACCAACGATATATATTATATCACGGCATGATTGTTTTGTCAAGGGGTTTTTTGAAAAAAATCCGGATTTTTTTCCTCCGTCATCAGGAACAACGGTGATACGATGTTTCCGGCGATATTTTTTCTGCTGCTGAAAGTCTGCATATCATTCCGGCAGATAATGTTTATCCTGTGCCGCTCCCTGCAAAAAATAACGTGAACAAAAGCTGTATTCCGGTTGACTTTATCGCCCGGGTGAGGTATAATTATAGTGAACGTCAAAAAGAATTCAACGTTCACTATAATAAATGATTTAAAGTGCCCCGCATATCCGCAAACCATCGTTTGCTGCGTGCGGACAGGCAAATAGCAAACGCCAGATGATCTTGCCGTTTGCTATAAAGTATCTATTACGGTCTGCTGTATACCGGGAATGCAGTACGCAGAGCTGTGTCTAAGCAGTGCAGGGCTCTGCGTTATGGAGCGATCTATGAGTATATTCAACCTTTCAGAAAATCCTCCGGCACTCAGCCACGACTGGCAGATATTCCAGCAGTTCATGGGTAATATCGGCGCTTTCACATACATAGCCCGTGAGAAGGCTGCTTATCTTGACGACGCCGCCTGCCGTATGCTCTCATGCTCCGGCTCAAGGCTCAACGAGTTCGAGTTCTTCAATCTCCTTGAAAAGATCTCAAAGAACCCTGTTGAAGGTCAGAAGCATATCTACCGCTTCGTCAACAACGGCGTCACAAAATTCATTAAAATGAACATCTACGAAAGCAGTGACGAATGGCTGGGCTTTGTACAGGACTTCACCCGCCAGCTCTCTGACAAAAACGACCTCCGCAGCTTCGTTGAATACGATCCTGTGACTCGTCTTCCCTCTTATCCCTCCTTCTCTCAGACAGTTAAGAAAATGCTCCCGGAGGTACAGTCATGCTGTCTTGCCACTCTGTACATCAACGGCATCGAGAAGCTGGGTTCATTCCTCACCGTTGACAGTACCAACAGCTGCATCACCTCCGTTTCCGAAGCACTGAAGGGCTTCGCAGGAGAAAGTGTCATCATGGGTACAAAATCCAACTATGAGATTTTTGTGTTCTTCCGTGACTGCGACAAGATGCAGATCTACAACCTCCTCAACGGCATGGACGAGGCAGTACAGAACTGCATCCTCACCGATGACTTCGGTGAGATAATAGACATCTCCGACAAGAGCAGACTCTCCCTCTCCATCGGATGCTCCTCCTACCCTGACGAGGCTTCCGATTTCAATATGCTCGTTAACTATTCCGAATTTGCTCTGTACGAGGCAAGGACTGACAGACGCCATGTCATAAACTGGTTCTCAGAGGAGAACTACATCCGTGAAAAGGATTCATACAAGAATGCACAGATGTTCTCCAGGCTGGTGCAGGAAAATATGCTCTCATATTATCTTCAGCCTATTATCGAGACTCAGACCGGCAATATAGTTGCCTACGAAGCGCTAATGCGCTCCACCGGTGATATAAAGATGTCACCCCGTCAGATACTTGCTATCGCAGAAAGTCAGAATAATCTCTATGCCGTTGAGCGCCTTACCTTCTTCAACACCCTGAAGCTGCTCAGCGAGAATCAGCAGTTCTTCACCGAGAGAAAGCTCTTTATCAACTCCATGGCAACAAGTCTTCTCTCCGATGACGATTTCAACGAGCTGTACCTCACTTACGGCGAGCTCCTTGAAAAGATCGTTATTGAGATAGTTGAGGACAGTGCTGCCAATGCCAACGCTATCGAAACTCTCCGCAAGCGCTGCGCTTTCATACACGCTCAGCTCGCTATAGACGACTACGGCACCGGATATTCCAACAGTTCAAATCTGCTGAAATACTCCCCCGACTACGTAAAGATCGACCGTTCTCTTATCAGCGACATTCAAAACGATATGAAGAAGCAGCAGCTTGTCACTCAGATAATCGAGTTCTGCCGTGACAACCAGCTCACATCACTGGCTGAGGGTGTTGAGACTGCTCAGGAAATGAAGACTGTCATCCGCCTCGGTGTTGACCTGGTACAGGGCTACCATACCTCCAAACCGAAGCCGGTGTTCCTTGACAGCATCTCAAAGGACATCAAGGACGAGATAATCAAGACTAATCTCGAATCCCGTCACAGCGGCATGAAAAAAATATATGCCGCAAGAAACGATCAGGAGATAGACCTCCTCAAGCTGGCACTGGAGAAATATACTGATATCCACATCTATCAGAGCAAGCTCACCATCACCGGTGATCCCGACAAACAGGTGAAAATGAATATCGCCGTTATGGACAACCATAGCTGCGACCTCACCCTCAGGAACGTCAATATCATCAGCGGCAACAGCAAGCCCACTATCACTGTGGGTGAATATGCAAGACTGTCCCTCACTGTAAGCAAGTCCAACCGCATAAGCTACTCCGGTATCTGCGTGCCTATGGGAAGCCAGTTCGAGCTTGGCGGAAAGGGCAGTCTGGTCATTGACTGCAACGCATCAGAGGGTATCGGCATCGGATGTGATATGGATCACAGCTACGGCGATATCAAGGTGGATATGCAGGGCTCTCTGGAGATCATCTGCAACAGCACCGAAACTGTAGGTATCGGCGGCGGTATGAACGATGACGATTCCTCTATTGATCTGACATCCGGAAGGATAAAGATCAATATGAATGTTCATAACGGCCTTGCCGTCGGCAGCTTCTCAGGCGATGCCCGTGTGGATATCGCAGAGGACTGCGAGCTGGATCTCTCCGTTTCCGGTATAAAGATCGTAGGCATAGGCAGCAGCAGGGGTATTGCTGCTGTTACCTCCGCCGCCAACATCACTATGTCATGCACCGGCGCTCAGGCTGTAGGTCTTGGAGTACTCTCCGAAGGTGAGGGAAGTATCCTGATAAACGGCGGCAAGATCTCTATCAAGATGCGTGCCGGAAAGCAGACCTGTATCGGCGCTGTCGGTGGAAGTGTCAATACCAAGATACGCTCTGCCGAGATCAGCATCGACTCCGAAGGCGATGACGCTACAGGTATCGGAGACGCCCAGGGTGACGGCAACGTCGCTATCCTTGACTCCAAGGTGAATATCCGTATGTTCGTAGGTAATCCTGTGGACATCGGAAGCGGCTCCGGCGATGTACAGCTCACCGGCTCGGAGATCAATTCCGTTGTAAACAACAGCCGCATCCAGCACTGAATTTGTCATCAATGCACTGCGGACTCCCCGCTGTGCTGTGATATAAGGCAGGTCTGCAAGCCCTGCCGGGATTAATGTAAAGAAAGGTTTTGTAAGAATATGAAGTTAGGCATGGTCGGCCTCCCTAATGTAGGCAAAAGCACTCTTTTCAACGCACTCACAAACGCAGGTGCAGAATCCGCAAACTATCCGTTCTGCACCATTGAGAAAAATGTCGGCATTGTTTCAGTCCCCGACGAGAGACTCGATAAGCTGGCAGAAATGTACGATCCGGACAAGTTCACTCCGGCTACCCTTGAATTCGTTGACATCGCCGGTCTCGTAAAGGGAGCTTCCAAGGGCGAAGGTCTCGGAAACAAGTTCCTTGCA
>DNLQ01000072.1 GCA_003488415.1 Ruminococcus sp.
GGCAAGCAGCTCTGGAGAATAAACCTGGGCAAGAATATCCGTGCAGGTCAGCACTACACACAGATGTGCGTGGCAGACTTCGACTGTGACGGAAAGGCTGAGCTTATCACCAAGACCGCTGACGGAACAAAGGACGGCAAGGGCAAGGTCATCGGCGACGGCTCAAAGGACTACAGAAACGGAAAGGGCTACGTTCTTGACGGACCGGAGTATATGACACTCTTTGACGGTCAGACAGGTGCGGCTCTTGATACTATTAATTTCCCTGTACCCAGAGGCAAGGTAAGCGATTGGGGTGACAACTACGGCAACCGTGTTGACCGTATGAACAGTGGTATCGCTTACCTTGATGGGGTACATCCCACAGCTATCTACGGCAGAGGCTATTACACAAGACTTACCTGGTCAGCCGTGGACGTTAAAAACAAGAAGCTCTCAGTCCGCTGGATCTATGACTCAACCTTCAACAGAAATACTGCCGGCTGGGGCTGCGGCAACCATAACGTAATGGTGGCTGACTGCGATAACGATGGCAAGCAGGAAGTTTTCACCGGCGCAAACTGCATCGACGACAACGGAAAGCTCCTGTGGACTTCCGGAAACCTCCACGGTGATGCTATGCACGTAGGCGACCTTATCCCTGACCATGAAGGTCTGGAGGTATGGGAGTGCCACGAGGACAAGCCCTACGGCGAATCCTGCTACGATGCAAAGACCGGTAAGGCCATCTTCCATATCAACAACACCAAGGACACAGGCCGCTGCGCTGCCGATAACGTATGGGCAGGCAACAAGGGCGCTGAGTTCTGGGGAGCTGCTGACGGCAACGTTTACAACTCCGCAGGCAAGAAGATCGGCGGAACAAGACCTGCACAGAACTTCTTCATCTACTGGGACGGAGACCTTGAGCGTGAGATACTTGATGGTACAAAGATTACGAAGATGACCGATGCCAATACTGTAAAGGGCATATTCACAGCTAACGGCTGCGGCTCAAACAACAGCTCCAAGAGCGTTCCCTGTCTGACTGCTGACCTGTTCGGTGACTGGCGTGAGGAGCTTATAATGAGAACTGATGATAACTCCAAGCTCCGTGTATGGTGTACTACAAGCACTACCAAGGTCAGACTGACCACCCTTATGCACGATATGCAGTACCGTGCTCAGAACTGCTGCCAGCAGTCCTCCTATAACCAGCCGCCGCACGTAAGCTACTACCTCGGCAGTGATGCTCCACTGCCTGAAAGACCTAAGGTCCTCCTCAATAATACCCCTATAAAGAGTGATACTCCGGCGGAGCCTGTGGAAACTCCCACAGAGGCACTGCAGACTCCAACGGAGGCTCCTCAGTCAGGCGAACAGAACAACGGCTCATACAGTAAAAAATTCGATCTCGGCGCTAATGCTCAGAGCGGTTTCATTTCTGTAAGTGCTTCTGATAAGTATGACAAAAACAAGGGCTACGGTTTCTCCGGCAACGATGTCAAAAATGTTGCTGCTGCCGGTAAGAACGAACTCAGCGACGCTGTTGAGTTCACCGGAAACACCAACTTCAATGCTGATGTTCCGAACGGTCTCTACAAAGCTAAGGTAACTCTCGGAAATACTGCAAGAACCAGCGTATACATGGAGGATATGCTCCAGATAGTGAATATGACCGGAAACAATGCTGTTGACGAGATCATACTCCCCGTTACAGACGGTCAGCTCAATATCCGGGCTGCTGCCGGAAAGAGCGGCAATGCGTTCACTATCAGTGCAATTGAGATAAACAAGATCTCCGACAGCACATCTATGCCTTCAACTATCTGGCTCTGCGGAGACTCTACCGTATGCAATTATTACCCCCTCAGCTCAAGCACTCAGGCTGGCTGGGGACAGATGCTCGGAAACTACGTTGATAAGAACTGGTATATAAGAAATATGGCTGCCAGCGGTGAGTATGCCAAGGGCTTCGTTGACCACGGCAACTTCGACTGCATCGAGAAGTACGGCAAGTCCGGTGATGTTTTCGTTATCTCCATCGGTATCAACGATTCAAAGTATTATGACAACTCAGAGTACAAGAAGGTTGTCACAGACATGGTTAAGAGAGCAAAGGCTAAGGGCATGGATGTGATACTTGTCAAGCAGCAGGGCAGAAAGGGCGACTCTCAGCTCAATCCCCTTCTCAAGAGCAGATACTTCTCAAACGAACTGGATCAGATAGCAAGTGAGCAGGGATGCCAGATCGTAGACCTCTTCACTCTGTGGCAGGACTACTGTGTATCAGTCGGCGGTACAAAGGCTGATTCAATGTATATCGACAACGTACATCCCAACCGTGAAGGCGCTGACAAGCTGGCAGAGCTCTTTGCTTCAAAGTTCGGAAAGACTACACCTGTAGAGCAGCCCACTCAGGCTCCCGCACAGCCCGCTCAGACAAGCGGAAAGCTCATCAAGGATCTCACAGTCAATGATGATACCACAAGAGCTGACTGGAGCGTTGTGAACTCTTCATCTACCGGCAGCCTTATCTACGGAGACAGAGATTTCACCTATTCCTCACTCCCCTCAGTACTCAACGGCGCTGAGGCAGTAAAGACCGCCTGCAACTCCAAGAACAGCACCGGCGATCTCGGTAAGTTCACAGCAGGTACTGATATAGATGTCTATATCCTCCTTGACCAGAGAGTCGAGGCTGCTGACAAGATACCCGACTGGATCAAGAGCTGGCAGAAAACAGGTCTTACAGCCGATTCAAGCAACGATGTCACTTTCGACCTCTACAAAAAGACCTACAGGTCAGGCGAGACAGTTACTCTCGGCACTAACGGCATGAACGGAAACGTAATCAACTACACCGTATTCGCCAAGGAAGCAGAGCAGCAGACAGCTCAGCCCACAGAGGCTCCCCAGCCCACACAGGCTCCTCAGCCCACACAGGCTCCTCAGCCTACTGAGGCAGCACAGCCTTCCGGCAATTACGTTCCCGGCGATGCAAACTGCGATGGCAGAGTTGACGTATCTGATGCAGTCGCAATTCTCCAGTACATCGCTAACAGCCAGAAGTATCCGCTCTCTCAGCAGGGTGTGATCAATGCTGATGTCTCCGGACACGGCGACGGTGTTACCGGTTCAGACGCTATCTCTATTCAGAGGTATGATGCAAGAGTCATTTCTTCACTTCCCGAAGATTGACATAGAGAACATGATGTTATAGAAAAACAGACTGCTCCGGCAGTCTGTTTTTCATTATGAAACGTGCTCCGCTGCTGCCTGTTCATGCCGGGTACCGTATCTTCTCCCAGTCTTGACAATCTGCCGGAGTTCTGCTATAATTTATACTGTATTTTAATAACCGGAAGGAGTCATATACATGACAGATATTGAGAAAAGCTGGTTTGAGGAAAAGGAATCACGCATCCCCCATAACGAGGTGCGTACAAGATTTGCTCCCTCACCTACCGGATATATGCACATCGGCAATCTAAGGACTGCCCTCTACACCTACCTTATCGCTCGTCACGCAAAGGGCAAGTTCATACTCCGCATAGAGGATACCGACCAGAAACGCCTTGTCAGCGACGCTATCGCTGTTATCAAACGCACTATGGACTCCTGCGGTCTCGATTATGATGAAGGCCCCGACGTGGGAGGCCCCGTTGCTCCCTATGTTCAGACCGAACGCCGGGACTACTACAAGAAGTACGCAGAACTGCTTATCGAAAACGGTCACGCTTACCGCTGCTTCTGCTCCGAGGACAGACTTGCAGAACTCCGCAAAGATGATGCCAACGCCAAGTACGACCGCCACTGTCTCTCCCTCTCACCTGAGGGGATACAGCAGAAGCTGGACGCAGGTGAGCCTTATGTTATCCGTCAGCTCATTCCGGAGGGTTCTACTACCTTCCACGATCAGGTGTACGGTGAGATCACTGTTGACAACTCCGAGCTGGAAGATCAGATACTCTTGAAGTCCGACGGTCTTCCCACATACAACTTCGCAAACGTCATAGACGATCACCTTATGGGTATTACACACGTTGTAAGAGGAAGCGAGTACCTCTCCTCCTCACCCAAGTACAACCTGCTCTATGAGGCTTTCGGCTGGGATATTCCAGAGTATGTACACTGTGCTCCGGTCATGTATAACGATCCTGCTACAGGTGAGGTGAGAAAGATGTCAAAGCGCTGCGGCGATCCCTCCTACGAGGATCTGCTCAGTCAGGGCTATCTCTCTGCGGCAGTTGTGAACTACGTGGCTCTCCTGGGCTGGTCTCCTACAGGCGAGATTGCAGAGCAGGAGATATTCTCCATTAACCAGCTCATTGACGCATTCGACATCAGTGCGATCTCCAAGTCTCCTTCTGCCTTCGATACCGAGAAGCTCAACCACTTCAACAGTGTATACATAAAGGCTCTCCCGGCTGATGAGTTTTGCAGGTTGGCTGAACCCTATGTACACAGCGTTCTTCCGGACGCTGATGTAGCTGCCGTTGCTGCACTGGTCCAGTCCCGTGTGACCGTCCTCACCGAGATACCGGATATGATACGCTTCTTCAAGGAGCTTCCTGAGTACGGTACTGAGCTGTTCTGCAATAAGAAGAACAAGCTGGACGAGGTACAGGCTGCAAAGATACTTGAGGATGAGGCTCCCCTGCTTGAGGCTGTTTCCGACTGGAACGCAGAGTCGATCCACGATGCTGTTTACGCATATGCTGAGAAGTCCGCTGAGGCTGAGGGCGTTAAGCTGAATAAAGTGCTTGGCAAGGTAATGTGGCCGCTGCGTATCGCAGTTTCCGGTCAGAGCGTTACTCCCGGCGGTGCTATCGAGATATGCTCCATACTGGGCAAGGATGAATCCATGCGGCGTATCCACATCGCTCAGGAGAAGCTGAGCGACCTTCTTATCCCTGTATAATCAACAATACCGCAGCACTTCCGGAATGTTCCGGAAATGCTGCGGTTTACGTTATATCTCTATATCCGTTACAGGAGGAAATACTGTCCCCCGGAGCTGCGGAAGGCGTTGTATGCTCCTGCATTAATATGGCAGACCGGCACCGTAAAGTGACAGGTGTAACTGCTGAAGTGACACTTATTACTTGAAATATCGTCTGCTGTAGGTTATAATAAATGAAAGGAGTGATCGATATGTTGCTGTTTTTTGATAAATTAGAATGGTCAGCCTATATACTTGCGTTTATTGCGGCAGCCCTCATTATCGCTGCTGTAGTGCTTCTGATAAGGACTGCCCTGCGTGTCACTAATTCATACGGTGACTCTGAAGCGGTAAAAAAGTACAAGCTGTACGGTATAGCCTGCACCGGTAAAAATGCAAAGATATGGTACAGGGACGGTACCGGTATCGGCATCAGCCTTGAATACGAGATAAACGGCAGAATCATCGACGGAAAACTGGACAGCTTCTTCTGCATGGATGAGTCCGAGGCAAAACGCCTTGCGGAGACCGGAGAAAGTGTGGAGATATTTGTTGATCCGCATGACGAGACAAGGTTCTGTCTGAGCAGGGATCTATACTCTCAGAAGAAAGAGTTTCATCCCGGTTTGCCGCTGCTTGAAATGCTCGGAGACGGCTGGGCTCTCTGGAGTAATTACAAGTTTGTCATCGGTATAGCAATCGTATTGTTACTGTTTTTCATCCTACACTGACTTGTATGACTGCGGACATATCCCGGAGCTCCGGATAAGGATATACAAAAACTGTTTATAAAAAAGAGCCGGTATCACTATACCGGCTCTTTCATTGTGTAAAGAATAATGCGGAGCTGTTCTGAGAGCTTCTTACTTATTCATACCATATTTTTCCAGCAGTGCCTCGATCTTTGCATGGGGATCAAGTATCTTGCTGATCGATACATCATGGTTGATTGCTTCAATGAAGTAGGAAATGTACTTGGATACATCTACCTCGTGGAACCACTCTCTTTCAAGCAGTTCGGGAGTTCTGTATGTAAGGTTTGTACCGAGAACGCCGTCAATGATACCGTCCTTGTATGCCTTGTCAAACTTCTCCAGACCGTTTGTGAATATAGTGTAGGTAGCGTATGTGAATATACGTCCTGCATTCTTCTCCTTCAGTGAATATGCCAGATCAAGCATAGACTCGCCGGAGGAGATTATGTCGTCAGCAACGAATATATCCTTGCCGTCAACGGGATTTCCAAGATACTCGTGAGCTACGATAGGATTTCTGCCGTTTACAATAGTGGAATAATCACGTCTCTTGTAGAACATACCCATATCAACACCAAGTACCGAAGCATAGTACATATTGCGGTTGAGCGCTCCCTCGTCAGGGCTTACGATCATGAACTTGTCCTTTGTATAACTGATGCCCTTAACGTCACGGAGAAGAGTCTTGAGTACCTGATATGTGGGCATTACATTGTCAAATCCCATGATCGGCACTGCGTTCTGTACTCTCGGATCATGAGCGTCAAAGGTTACGATGTTTGATACACCCATTGACTCAAGCTCCTGAAGTGCAAAAGCACAGTCCAGTGACTCCCTGTAGCTTCTGCGGTGCTGTCTTCCGCCGTAGAGAAGGGGCATGATGACTGTTATCCTGTGTGCCTTTCCGCTTGCCGCCTGGATGATTCGCTTCAGATCCTGATAGTGATCGTCAGGAGACATTGCGTTCTGGAATCCGAAGTAGTCGTACTTTATATTATAGTTGCCGACATCAACAATGATAAACAGATCCTTACCTCTTACTGTTGACTTGATAAGTCCCTTGGCATCGCCTGAGGAGAATCTCGGACACTCGCACTCAATAAGGAAGGTGTCTACGTCCTTACCGGCTCTCTTCGCCCAGTCCACCAGGTAGTTGTTGATCTTTTTACCGAGCTCGGTCACGCTTTCCATAGCGATGATCCCGAGGGGAGCAGCGTGTGAATTGCTGCTGAATAAGTTCTCGTTTGAAGCAGTCATAAATCTTTCCCTTTCGTTGTTTTTCAGTCTCACTTGCAGAAGTTGTTGATATAATTCTCTATATCTCCGGCTATGATCTGTTTAGCCACCTCTGCATGATCGACTTCGTTGACGGCAGTCGTTTTGTTTTCAAGCTCCTTGTACACTGTGAAGAAATGAGTCATCTCGTCGAAGATATGCTTCGGAAGCTGCTCAATGTCCATATACATATTGTAATTCGGATCGTCAAAGGGTATCGCAATGATCTTATCATCACGGTGACCGTTATCCAGCATCCGGATCACTCCGATCGGGTAACACTCGACGAGTGTGAGCGGAATGAGCTTCTCTGAACACAGCACCAGCACATCCAGGGGATCGTTGTCATCGGAGAAGGTACGGGGTATAAATCCGTAGTTTGCAGGATAATGAGTAGAGGTATGGAGGATCCTGTCCATTTTTATGAATCCGGTCTCCTTGTCAAGCTCGTACTTTATCTTGCTTCCCTTGCCGATCTCAACGACTGCGTAGAAGCTATCCGGGCTGATCCTTTTGGGACTTATATCGTGCCAGATGTTTTTCATTTTATTCCCTCCGCAGTGTATTTTGTATTTCGATATGACAATATCTGATATATTTAGTATACCATTTTTTGAAGATTTGTCAATATCACGCTGAATTTTCGGCATTCTGATGTATTTTGTCTTACCATCCGCAGAATTTTCGGCTTTTATTACACTAACAAAAAAACTATTAAAAACACGGGCTGTTAAAATATTATGATAACTGCTGTTTTACACAGATGCCGCACTCGTCTGCTGTGATTTCAGAACTGCAATGCAGCCCTTCTGTTACTTCTTCAGCGGAAGATCCTCACGCTTCACTGTTCCGGCATCTGTCTGCTGGATAACGATAGCATCAGAACCGGTGATACCATCCTCACCGTCAACATCTCCGTTGATGATACCCATGGGCTCAAGGGGATACTTTGAACGGTTCGCAACGTACTGGAGTACCGCCACGGCGTCGGCAACATTTACACTGCCGTCAAGGTTCGCATCGCCGTAGAATGCCGCCTTTGTCTCAGGCTCTGTGGATGCTTCCGTGACCGGCTCAGTCATTATATCCGGCTGTGCAGGCTCTAATATGAAGCGCTGGGAGCTGCTGTCACTCTGCTCTTCCAGTGTGATATTGCCGCTTTCATCTATGGCTATCGCACTGTTGATCCCTGTCCATGCCGGGATAACGGAGTATGTACCGTCCCGGTTTGCTGAGAGAGTAAAGAAACTGTCTGCTCTGCCGGGAGAAGTGAGGATGAAGTCACTGCCCTCCGGTGCAGCAGTTTTTCCTGCGGCATCCCTGAGTGAGAACATATCCCCCTCCTTGACGATATTCCATGACTTAGCCTCGCCTGTAGTCAGTCTGCCGTCTGATACACTTATGTACTTCCCTGTATCAAGACTGCGTATGTTATAGCTTCCCTCTGTCACACTGGGATACACAGGCTCAAGATTCCAGAGCTGACACTCGCCGCCCCAGAAATTCCACTGATTGATATTTCCGCCTGCTTCCTTCGACCATTCATACACGTCAAGTCCGGCAGTACCTTCTGAGCATTTGGACACGATACCATATGAACTGCCGCTCTTTACAAACTTCCATAGCTGTTCGTCTCCGCCGCTGAAGGAGGAAAGCTGTATGTTCATCCCGTCCTCGGCTGAGGACTTCTCTACGGAGATACACTTGCTCTCGTCGCCCAGAGATACTATCCTGCACCAGCCGTCCGGCTCGGATATTATACGCCACTGCTGCGCCCAGAGTCCGTTCTTGCTCCACTGCTGTATATTCGTACCGTCTTCAAGCTCACCGTTCTTTATATCTATCGGCATTCCGCTGTTGAGGTTTGTGATGTAGTAGCTGACGCCGCTGAGTACATCTGTGCCGCTGACGTACATATCAGCACCTGTGCCGGAGACTGTCTCAGACTTATTGATAAGCGGACTTTTCTTATCGGAAAGATCACGGTTTGTGCTTCGCTCGGCAGGAATATAGGCGGTGTTCTTAGCGCCCCATACAGTCTGGTTATTGCTGCCGACTGCGGTAAATGACATCACCTTATCGCCTTTTTCATTCTGTGCGGCTATGAACGTGCCGTTATAGGTCTGTCCTCCAATGTACAGACTCATGCCTGCATCTGCCGGAGACTGCTCCCATGTGCCGGTAACGCTTCCGGAGACAGTATGGTCGGCATTGAGAGTTATCCGGCTGCTGCTGATTATCTTACCGTCTGTTGAATTGCCGTGGTTGACAAATTCGTACTCTCCCACGATACTGCTCTCCTCATATCCGCCGGGAGCTGCCGTTTCTCCGCTGTACTCAAACGGAGCGACTACAGGCCAGCCATCCTTGTTGAAGAACATCTCGTGGACTCTTACCTCGTGGTACTCGCTGCCGTCATCAAAACGTGCGTGATAGAAAAGATACCATCTTCCGTCATCGTCACGGAGAACTGAATTATGTCCGCAAGCCATGTACGCACGGTCAAGAGAGGAGAACTTATAATTTCCCATTACCTTCAGTCCGACGGAATCAAGGTTCGTTCCTGAACTGAGTACTGCCTGCCGTCCTGCCGGATCGGTGAAAGGTCCTGTTGGCGACTCTGAGCGGAATACACGCATATTGTAGCCGCCGTCGGACACAAGTCCGCCGTAGGTTACCCAGAGATAGTAGTATCCGGTGTCTGCATTGTACTCGATGAACGGCCCTTCTCCTGATTTGCCGTAGCCGCCGGAGATCTTCGTTCCGAAGTAGCTGTCCACCATACGGCCGTCAGATGTCGTACCTGTCCTGGGGTGTATGCACTTTCCTGTAGCAGGATCTATCTCCAGTGTGAATATGCCGCCTGACCACGAACCGTAACACATATACATCCTGCCGTCCGTATCATAGTATATGGTCGGATCAATGGCATTCGGGAAAAGCTGGTTGTTGAAGTTGTCCTTGTTGAACCAGTCATTATTGAAGGTCACTTCTCCGGTAGCGATAAGCTCGTCCACGTTCGTAGATGTATACTTCTTGTTCACCCTCTTTGTATCACTGGTGACGTATTGATCGTTTCCGGTAAATCCGGAATAGATAAGGGTGTCAACGAACTCGTAAGGTCCGCTTATATTCTTTGAAGCAGCATAGGCAATGACTGACCGGATGTAGGTGCTTGAGGTGCAGAAGTACATCAGGTATGCGCCTTTTGAACCGTCCTTGTTGATGTAATCCTTATTCCATACAACATCCGGCGCCCACACTGCAAATCCGCCCTTGCAGTCCTCCAGATCCTCACCTGCCCAGTCAAAGGCTTTTTTGAGATTCTGTGAGAGATCTCCGAACTCTGCGTTATCCGTCCTTGCATAGCCGTTGCTGATACGTGTCCAGTTCTGTAAATCACCTGTACGTGCGGCTTCGATGTGAGAGCCGAACACATAATAATCCCCGTTCTCCTCCTTGATAACAGAGGGATCGTGGACAGATACTCTCGACCTGGACTCTGCTGCATCTGCCATGCTGAACGGATCACCCGAGCCTAAAACGAGTGCAGCGGCAAGTACAGCGGAAACTATTCTTTCCGGCTTCATATATTTCCTCCTTTTTGTCTGCGTAGGGGCACAGACTATGTATTATAACATCATTGTAACATATAAGACATAATAATTCAACAACTATTTATACTATTAAACTGATACTTTGTATCATTTTCTCAGTCTGTCATAAAAAAAGCCGCAGCCTTCTGACACGGATCAGAATGACTGCGGCTTGATTATTCTATTGATATGCCATTACGTTTTATTCAGAGAGCTTAGCCTCACCGAACTCAGTGCTTCTGCTGGAGATCTCCTCAAAGTCACCTGCTGCGGAGTAATTTGTAAGCTCCATAGCATTTCCGTCGTAGTAGATCTTCATTACAAATGCAACGATACCTGTATTGTTCTTTACGTTTACATAGAAGTCAACTGTATCGCCCTGCTTGCAGGCAGCATTTGTACCGTATACTGTGAAGCCTGTCTCAGAGCCTACGTCTATCTTGTCTACAGAGCCGTTATTAACTCTGATAGTACCGTCGATAGTCTTTGAAGGATATACAGATTTACCTGTAACATCTGAGAAGTCAGGTGTTATCCTGATCTTGTAATCACCGTCCGGGATGCCTTCCTTTATCTTGAAGGTGTACTTCAGGAACTCGCCCTCGAAGAAGAAGTTCTCATCGTTGGAGATGTCGAGCCACATAGCATAGTTCTGCTTGGTCTTGGGAGTATAATCATTGTTTGCCGCTGCTGTTGTAACAGTGTTCTTTACAGCCTCAGTAACGACCTGACCTTTGTTGTCAGTAACATTTACGATCTTTGTCTTCTCAACAATAACAGTAGCCTTAACTACCTCAGTGCGCTGATTTCCTTTTTCATCAGTAGCAGGCTGACCGTCAGCTTCAGTCACAGGCTGTATCTCAGTGACCTCCTGAATCTCAGTTACAGGCTGACCGTTTTCATCGGTCTCCTTTACAACCTCAGTTGCATTCTGATATGCTACCTCAGTTGAATCTGCAACAGGATCATCAGCTTCCGGATCAATGCCGTACTCTTCCAGAGGATTGTCACTGTCCTCTTCGGGATCAATGAAGTCCAGAGGCATCTGGAGCATAGGAGCTTCGTCTGTCGCTGCAACTGCCTCTGAAGACGAACTTGAATGTCTTTTTACAGAACCGCATCCTGTAACTGAAGTCATAGCAATTGCCAGGAGTGCTCCTATAGCGATTATCTTTTTTGTGATATTGTTCATTTTCATGTTCCTTTCATATTTAATATCGGCGTTTGCGTCAGTGCTGCACAGTATACACCTATACCGGGAAAAGGTCACCCGTTACATATATTATACACTTGAGGCACCGCTTTGTCAAGGCGTTTAATAAAATGTAAACAAAGGAGCTAAAAAAAATCATTAATCTATCATCAAACCAACACAAATGAAAAGACTTTCAACAATCAGTCTCCTATAGGCTGAGTGTAAGCTCCTTTCCTGTAGGTTCATAAGCACGTACCTCCACTCCGCAGGTGCGGAAAAGCATCTCAGATGCAGCAACACTTTCGGTTCCTGCATACTTATTGCTGCGGTACACAACACGCCTGATCCCGGACTGTATTATTGCCTTTGCACATTCGTTGCAGGGGTACAGGGTGACATAGAGAGTACAGCCGCTTACACTATGACGGCTGTTGAGGATCGCATTCAGCTCTGCATGGCATACAAAAGGATACTTGGTATCAAGTGAGGTCTCACCTGTCCGCTCCCACGGCATCTCGTCGTCGCTGCATCCTGTAGGCATTCCGTTGTAGCCTACGGATACTATCTTATTCTCTCCGCTTACGATACAGGCACCCACCTGAGTGGAGTTATCCTTGCTGCGCTGTGCCGAGAGCATGGCGATACCCATGAAGTATTCATCCCAGCTTATGTAATCGGTTCGCTTCATATTACCACCTCTTGATATTGGTATGTACCATAAAACAGCAAAAATAAATGTCACGCTGAGCGTGACCGGTTGGCTAAAAACGCTTATTTTGATACAATGCACCCTTCTGATACATTTAGGGGTGCATTTTACATTACCGAAAAGCTATCGTTTTCCATTATGTACATTTATCATGCACAAAGTTTATAGCATTTTCAAGATATCGAAGTTTAGCCTAATTCCTTAATATTATAGCACATTCATGCTATGTTGTCAAGTGTTTTTCACGGCTTGACCTTGACATTCTGCACAATCGTTGATATAATTAAAGACGAGACATTCACAGTTAAACGACGTAATTGACAAGGTCTGAACAAGAGAGATTTTAAAAATGAATCAGAGAGGTGTCGTTTGGTGAAAATGGAAAAAAAGCAATCTTTGAAGTATATCTTTAAAAAATTTAAATACCGCAAGGCGGCGCTGGCAATTGCCGATGCGTTTATCATCGCCATAGCAGCACTTATCTCAAATTATACACTGACATTGTTCAACAATGGTATATCGACGAAAATGCTGCTTAGCTGTATAGCCATATCTGTCATTACCTGTCTGGCGACACTGGCTCTTTGTGGTGCATACAACAAGCTGTGGCGATATTTTAATCGCAAGGATTACCTATCCTGTATCTACGGTATTCTGATCGGCATCACCGCAGCGGCCCTCTTTACGTATATTCTGCACGGCAGTACTTCATTTAGCTTCGCATTATTGCACGCCTCAATATCTATGCTTGGGATCAGTATGTTCCGCTTTATATTCAAGACAACGTTTATAGACCTGACAAACGCAGGACGGAATGAAGCAAAATATAAGCGTACCATGATGATTGGCGGCGGACAGACCTGCAAAATGCTTCTCAGTGAGATCCGGAATGCCCAGAATTCGCCGTATACGGATGATAAGTCCACAGCCGTATTTGATCCGGTCTGCATCATTGACGATGACCGTTCCAAGATCGGCACCATGATCTATGATACGCAGATCGTAGGTACAACGGCAGAAATTGAAAAGTTCATCCATGAGTTTGAGATCGAACAGATCGTTTTCTGCATCCCGTCGTGCCTTGAAGATGAGCGCAAGCGGATACTGGATATCTGCTCCGCAACAAATCTCCCGATCAAAGTGATCCCCTTCCTCGGCAATCTGTTGTTTGATGATGCCCACACGACACTGCTTAATCAGGTGCGTGACATCAGAGTGGAAGATCTGCTCGGCAGAGAACCGATCAAATTTGATAACGCCGATATACGGTCCTTTGTCGGCGGAAAGATCTGCATGGTAACAGGCGGCGGCGGTTCTATCGGCTCGGAGCTTGTGCGTCAAATCGCAAAGTATGATCCCAAACAGATCATTATCGTGGATATTTGTGAAAACTACGCTTATGATATTCAGCAGGAGCTGATCGAGGAATACGGCAAAGACCTTGATCTTGTAGTCAGAATTGCCTCTGTGCGTGATTATTTCCGAATGAATCAGTTATTTAATGCCTATCATCCACAGGTCATATTCCATGCAGCAGCTCACAAGCACGTTCCTCTGATGGAGGACAGCCCGATGGAAGCGATCAAGAACAACGTAATCGGTACATTTAATGTTGCGACACTGGCACAGTTCCACAATGTGCAGAAGTTCGTCATGATATCGACCGACAAGGCGGTCAATCCGACCAATGTCATGGGTGCATCAAAGCGGTGCTGTGAAATGATCGTGCAGTATCTGGCGCAGCAGTCGGACTGCAAAACTGAATTTGTCACAACACGTTTCGGCAACGTTCTCGGCTCAAACGGCTCTGTTATTCCTAAGTTCAAGCGGCAGATTGAAAACGGACAAGCCGTGACTGTCACACATCCGGACATTATCCGTTACTTTATGACAATTCCCGAAGCTGTCAGCCTTGTCATGGAAGCTGCAGCAATTGCGAATGGCGGAGAAATTTTTGTGCTTGATATGGGAAAGCCTGTTCGTATCGTACAGCTTGCAGAAAACCTCATACGAATGTACGGAAAAGTGCCGTATAAGGATGTGAAAATCGAGTTCACAGGACTGCGTCCCGGCGAGAAAATCAAGGAAGAATTGCTCATGAATGAAGAGGGCTTGCAGAGAACGAAAAATAAGCTCATTTTCATCGGAAAACAAATTGAGATCGAGCCTGAAAAATTCATTGCTGATCTGTGCAGACTGCGGGATGCAGCAAAGGAGAATAATGACGAGATTGCCATCCATGCGCTGCATGAAATGGTCCCCACCTTTGTGACACCGGAAGAATTCAACCGGAAATACCTTGTAACAGTGGGGTGAAACACAGAAAGGACTAAATAATGAATGAAAGTTATTCCATCAAGGACATTATAAGGCTGCTGCTTAATCACATATGGCTGATCCTTGTGATCGCCATTCTCGGTGGTATTGCCGGTTTTAGTGTGTCAAAATTCGTACTTCCGCTTCAATACTCATCGCACATTACAATGTATGTGCAGAGCTATACAGGCA